>RFJV01000787.1 GCA_003694775.1 Chloroflexota bacterium
GGGTTGATGTTTTGGCCTCATCGAATCGCCGCGCCACGGCAAATTGGGCCAACTCTTTTGGCGGCAGGTTCAGACCGGCGAGCGTGCCGGCCAAATCGTCCGGTTGCAGGCCCGGCAAGGCCAGGTACGTACTTCCGAGTTGTTCGGCGGTGAAGTTCAGTGCGGGCAGGGTGGTTGCCACTGCTCCGGTTTGTTCCCCATCCAGATAGGGCGCCAGATGTTGCAGGTTGCTGAAGATTTTTTCAGACGTGCCGATTGCCGGCAGCACTTCGGCCACCGGCTCATTTGTGAGCGTGCTTTTAGAATATACGCCATCATTGTTATCATCCAGCAAGAGAGACATTGGGCCAACACCGTCCCACTTATCCAGTTCCAGCAGTTGAGTGGCGCCGGATGAAATGGTCAGGTTGCTACTGGCAAAGGTAGCTTCTCCATCGGGGGTCAGGCGGGTTATCACCAAAACGGCCTTGGGAATAGTCTGCCCATTGCTGGTTACAGTAAAATCACCGTTGGCGGTATCAACGTTCACGGTCAAATCCTGGCCTGCATCCAGTTTGAGCCCCGTTAGCTGCACCTGGTATTCGACGCCGTTTTGCGTAAATATGAACTCAAAGGACGGTTGTTGCGGGCCACCGGCAATAAAAGCAACCTGCGGGCCTGTTGGGTCAAAGTTCAATCGCTCAATTTGTTCGGGTTGGGTAACCAGGTGGTCTATTTTCACAGAAAGGCTGGGGTTGGCCACAGAAATCGACATCGGTTCGTTGGCCTGGCTGCCCTGGGCTTGCAGGGAAAAGGCATCATTATCAGGCAGCAGCATGATGGGCATCTGGCGACTGAACAGTTCGCCCCGCACCGGCAGAAATCGGCTGTCCGGAACGGTGTTAACCAGTGTATCGCCCGACTGGCCAATCAACCCGTCCGAGGTTTCGGCCAGCGCTTTGCCCCTGCCAAAGATGGTCAGCACTGAAAAGCTCTTTTCTGCGGTAGAGGGACAAAGTTCAGCAAAATCGGCCGGGCAAGCCAACGATTGGTTGTAAGCAGAGAGCGGAATAAAGGAAAGCGATTTTGTGTCGGCATCTCCCTGGTAGTTGCCGGCGGGTTGGTCCGGGTTGACCGCACCTTCGGCATAAAACCAGGTATCCTTGTTGGTATCTACAACGATGACATTATCTTCACCGGGATGATTGTTGTCGTAGACCAAAATATGGTAGATGCCATCCTCCTTGTTCACCACGTCATAGCCTAAAATCGAGTGACCGTTCTGCCCGTATTTGGGGTAGTAGATGCCGATGTCAACCGGTTCATCCAACAGCATCAGGGCATCCACAATTTTGGACGGTGTATCCCGCACTTCCTGCGTAAACACATTGCTGGCGTAATAGGAGGAATACCCCCGCGAAATGGTGCGCAGAACGGGCACGTCCCGGTTGAGGGCATAGGTCTTGTCTGCCCCCAGGTCATTGACTGAAAGAAATTTGGTCTGGAACTGGTGGCTGGCAACGGTGAAGCCGATACAGTGCCCCGTTCCATTCATAATCTCATTCATATCATTGAGCCAGGTTAAAACTTTGGGGTGAGGGATACACTTACCGTTTTCCAGGCGGGTGCAAATAACATCGCCAAACATATCCCGGACTTCTTCAATGGTCAGGTTGCCTTCCGGGTAGCGCTTGCTGTAGTTGCGAAAGCCAAAACCGTCCGGATTAGGGGCAAAGGCGATGTCCGGCTCAAAGCGGGCGGCGTCAAGGGCTGTTTCTGTGTCAGAAGCAGATGTTTTGGCCGTTTTTGTGAAACCGGACAAGACATCGATTCCCAAATAATTCAGCGCAAAAAACGCGCCGGCACTCAGAATAACGCCTGCAAGAATGATAATGAGTACTTTCTTTAACATTGAGTTACCCCCCTTTTTTAATGACTCACTTTCTATGGTTACGCAGTGTGGATGTATCTGCTGCATCTGCCGTCTGCCGGCAAAACCGTGTTTTTGGTGATGTCTGTACACGTACACAGACGTCTTCATGGCCTGCGTTGACCAACAGATGTTTCACGTCAGATAGGTTTGAAAATTTGGTGGAGGTAAAAAAGCAAGTGACAACAGTGTCATTTCGATGAGCGCAGCGAAGAGAAATCCCTGTAATCAGACATTGCAGAGATTTCTCGTGCCTGCCGGCACTCGAAATGACACACATCACTGACAACTAAACCGCTACCGAAAATTTAATATGACACGGTTTGACTCGCGTTTGGCGTGATTTTTGCAGGGTACAGCGTGCAGAATAGCAAAGCTGCGGAATACACTCGCAGTACAACCTAGTATAATATGATAGAAGACCATCTTCTATAGCCTAATATGCCCACAAAGGACTAAAAAAGGACTATTTTCCCCGGAGTGTAACAGTTTTGCGGAACAACGCCGGGAACGAAAAATCACTGCGAGGAGGAACGACTAAGCAATCTCCCGATTCCTGGAGACCGTTTCACTGTCGCTTGCAGTGACACAGGGGAAGAGACACCCAAATGAGGCGTCTGTACAGAGTGAGGGGGCGAGTCATCAATCGCTATTCGCCATTCGCAGATTCGTTCACACCAGCCCCAACTCGCGGGCTTTGGCCACGGCCTGGGTGCGGCTGCGCACGGCCAGTTTGCTGTAAATGTTGTTGAGATGCCACTTGACCGTGCCCACGGTCAGCGATAGCCTGCCGGCGAGTTCTTTGTTGGACAACCCGGCGGAAATGAGCGACAGGATTTCCAGTTCGCGTTCACTGAGCGGGTCCAGCAGTTGCGGCGATTCGATGCCGGGCAGCGATTGGCCGGCATCGGCCAGCAGGCGGCCCACAAAGTCGCGGGCCA
>RFJV01000788.1 GCA_003694775.1 Chloroflexota bacterium
CGGCTCCTTTGGCGATACCGCCCTGGCCGCGGAAGCCGCCAACACCCACATCCAGGCCGGCGCCGACGTGCTGACCGGCTCGGCCCAGCAGGTGGTCGGTGCGATTGGGGTGGCCAAGGAGAAGGGCATCCCCTGGCTGGGTATCCAGGCCGACCAGAGTCCGCTGGCTCCCGATATCGTGATGGCGACGGCCCTGTACGACTGGAAGCCGGCCCTGCTGGAAATGATGACCTCCCACCAGGCCGGTGAACTGGGCGGCAAAGTGATACAGCTCACCCTGGCCAATGGCGGCATCAAAATGCTTTACAGCGACAAGCTCCCCGCCGACGTGGTAGAAGCGGCCAAAGCCGCCGAAGAAGGACTGGTCAACGGAACCATCGAAATTAAAGTAGAACCGCGACAATAACAGTTCCAGGGGCAGTCGGGCCAGTGCCCGACTGCCCCCAACCCGGACAACTCTCTGCCAGGGGTTTGGATGATGAGCGAATCGAACAACCTTCTGCCTTCCGGCCTGCCGCGCATCGAGTCGATGGAAATGCGGGGCATTGTCAAGCGATTTCCCGGCGTGCTTGCCAACGACCACGTCGATTTTGAGGTGAAAGCGGGCGAGATTCACGCCTTGCTGGGCGAAAACGGGGCCGGCAAAAGCACCCTGATGAAAATTCTCTACGGCCTCTACCAGCCCGACGAAGGGGAAATCCTGCTCAACGGCCAGCCGGTCCGCATCAGTTCCCCCACCGAAGCCATCAATCACGGCATCGGGATGATTCACCAGCATTTCATGCTGGTCGAAAACCTGACCGTGGCCGAAAATGTGGCCCTGGGGCTTAAATCCTCCCGCGAACCGGTGCTGGACCTGGACCGCGTGTCGGCCAGAATCAGGGAGCTGGCCGACAAATACGGCCTGGATGTTGACCCCAACGCCGTCATTTCGGACCTGGCGGTGGGCCAGCAACAGCGGGTGGAAATCATCAAGGCCCTGTACCGGGGCGCGGCCCTGCTGGTGCTGGACGAGCCGACCGCGGTGCTCACCCCGCAGGAAGTGGACGATATCTTTGTTATTCTGCGCCAGATGGCCCGCGACGGGCACGCTCTGATTTTCATTTCCCACAAGCTGGACGAAATTTTCGCCCTCACCGACCGGGTGACCGTTCTGCGCGATGGGCGGGTCATCGGCACCCGGCTGACCGCGGAAGTGACCAAGGCAGAACTGGCCCGGATGATGGTGGGGCGGGAAGTTCTGCTGGAGCGGGTCAGGCCGCCGGCCAAACTGGGCGAACCCCGGCTGAGGCTGGAAAACGTCAGTGCGGTGAATGCCCAGGGCAAGCCGGTGCTGAAAAACATCAACCTGGAGGTCAGAAGCGGGGAGATTGTCGGCGTGGCGGGGGTGTCCGGCAACGGGCAGGGGCCGCTGGCGCGGGTGATTGCCGGGCTACTGCCGGTCAGCCAGGGGAAAATCTGGCTGGAAAACCGGGAAGTCACCCACCTGCCGACCGCGGAACGGGTGGCCGCGGGCCTGAGCTACATCCCCGAAGAGCGGATGGTCACGGGGGTGATAAAGGATTTCAGCGTGGCCGAGAACCTGATTCTGCAGGACCATGTGCGCCCGCCGTACAGCCGCGGAATTTTTCTGGATTTCAACCATATTGCCCGGCACGCCGACGAGATGATTCGCCAGTTCAATGTAAAAACGCCAAACCGGGACACGCTGGTCAAGAATCTGTCCGGCGGAAACATCCAGAAGCTGGTGCTGGCCCGCGAACTGGCCCGCCAGCCGCGGGTGCTGATTGCCGCCCAGCCCACCCGCGGGGTAGACATCGGCGCGACTGAGTACATCCACAACCAGCTCCTGAAACAGCGGGCCGAGGGCCTGGCCACCCTGCTCATCTCCGAGGACCTGGACGAAGTCCGGGCCTTGTCGGACCGGATTGTGGTGCTGTTCAAGGGGGAAATTATGGGCATTGTCAGCCGCGAAGAGGCCACGGTTGAGGATTTGGGCCTGATGATGGCCGGGGAAAAACGGCTGGAACCGGCCGGCTGACCCCCTCCAAAGTCCCATTGACCCGGCTTCGCAATCGGCTTATACTGGATGGTGATACGGAGCAATGGAGACTGGAGGTCCCAATGTTTGAATACACTTTTCCCCCGTTACCCCTGTCAAAATGGCAGGCCACGCGCGATACGCTGGCTGTTTACAGCAAGGTGCTGGGAAAAATCCGGGCCGCGCTGACCCCCCGGCAGAAGCACTGGTGGCATGCCAGCCTGCGGGTCGGGGCCACCGGGCTGACCACCACCCCGATACCGGCAAGCCGGACCATTTTTGAACTGCGGCTCGATTTTGCCACCCACCAGATGATTGCCACCACCTGGCAGGGCAAACAGTGGCGCACGCCCCTGCGCGGACAGTCGGCGGCGGGATTCTGCGATGAAGTGCTGTCGGCCTTGAGCCGGTTGGGAATAGAGGTAGAAATTGACCGCGCCCAGTTCAGTGATGATGCCCCCCGCGCATACGAGAGCCAATGGGTAAAGTTTTACTGGCAAACGCTGGTCCAGCTTGATGCCGTTTTCAAGGCGTTTCAAGGAGAACTGCGTCAGGAAACCAGCCCGGTTCAGGTATGGCCCCACCATTTCGACCTGGCGATGAGCTGGTTTTCGGGCCGGCTGGTTCCGGGGCAGGACCCCAACAACGAGGAATACGCCGACGAGCAGATGACCTTTGGCTTCTCCACCGGCGACGATACTATTCCGGCCCCCTACTTTTATGCCACCGCCTACCCCTGGCCGGATGGTCTGGTGGAAGCCCCCCTCCCCGATGATGCGGGCTGGCAAACCGAGGGCTTTACCGCCGCGGTGATGCTGTACGAGGCGCTGGTCCAGGCCGACAGACCGGTAGAGAAACTGCTCACCTTCCTGCGCACCGTTCAGCAAGCGGGGGCATCGCTGATGAGGTAGTGCTACCCTGCTACCCTGCTACCCTGCTACCTTGATTCTATTCTCACGGAGGTATTATGTCATCCCAAACTGTGCTGGTTATGCAGCCGCGCAAGAAAATAGCCCTGGTTGCCCATGATAATAAAAAAGCCGACTTGCTGGAATGGGCCAGATTCAACAAAGGGCGGCTGTCGGAACATGAGCTGTATGCCACCGGAACCACCGGCACCCTGCTGGAAAAAGAGCTGGGGCTGAATGTCCACAAACTCCGCAGTGGTCCCCTCGGCGGCGACCAGCAGATTGGGGCCAAGATTGTGGAGGGAGAAATCGATGTGCTGATTTTCTTCTGGGACCCCCTGGAAGCCCAGCCCCACGACCCGGACGTCAAGGCCCTGCTCCGGCTGGCAGTGGTGTGGAACATCCCCGTTGCCTGCGACCGGGCCTCGGCTGATTTTATCTTCTCCTCGCCGCTGATGTCCGAAGAATACGAGCGAATTCTGCCGGATTACGACGAATACCGCTCCCGGCGCATCCTCGATTAGCCGGA
>RFJV01000789.1 GCA_003694775.1 Chloroflexota bacterium
CATTGAGCCAAACATCCTGGAGCCTGGTTGCTATTTTTCCCCTGGAGAGACTCCGCGGTACAAACTCAGATGCTTGCCGGCATTGCCGGCGGTGCGGCGCTCACCGGTACATCTCCTCCGGTATCGCTGTTTCTCACTTGTATAATTACCCGTTTTCCCTACAATAAATAAAGATGCTCTGGCTCAATACCTGCTGTATCTGGTTGCTATCATTGCCGGGTGTACCAGCACACCCGGAACAGCTTGAGCCACAGCCATCAATCTGCCGCTGTCTCTGTCGATGCCTGCACCCGGTTCCCAAGCGAATGAATGCATTTCTGATTCCTCATACAGCCTCGCCTCCTCTCCGAGCGCGGCACAGTTGTAAGCGGTATTGTTTCCCGGTATCGGGAGGGAAGAAGGCGCGGTTATGAATGGGGAGAAAAACGGAAAGCCGCCAGCATGGTGGGCTAAACTGAAAACGACCGGCAGACGTTTCGGCAGTGTGCTGATTTTGGACGTGGTGCTGGTGGTGGCCGGGGTTTTGCTCTTTTTGACCTCCGCCCAGGTTCTCTACTTCCACGTGATTTTTATTGCCCTCACCTTCGGCGCGTTTTTCTGGCAATTTCCGGCCTTTGTTGGACACGCCCTCGTCTGGGTGACCGTAGCCACCGTGGGCGTGCTCTTGCCGGTGATGTCCGGTCAGATACCCGCGGCAGAACTGATTGAAATTCCTCTCCTGACGGCCATTCTCATTCTGGTTTTTGGCATTGCCCAACAGCGTTCCCAGGCCGAGGAACAGCTTCGCAAGGCAAACGAGGAGCTGGAGGAGCGGGTCATCAGCCGGACGGCAGAACTGACCCGCGAAATCAACCATCGCCGGCAAACGGAGCTGACCCTGCGGGAAAGCGAGGAGCGGTACCGCCGTCTGGTGGAGCTGTCTTTTGAAGCGGTGGTCATCCACCGGGCCGGCACGGTTTTGAATGTCAACCAGGCCTGTGTGCGGCTGTTAGGAGCCACCGATGCCCGGCAGTTGATTGGCAAAAATCTGCTGGCGTTTATCCACCCCGACTTCCGGGATGTTGTGCAGGAGCGCATTTCGCGGCTTGACCGGCATGAAGACGGCGTTCCCTTGCTGGAGGAGAAGTTTGTCCGCCTGGATGGTACCACGGTTGATGTGGAGGTGGCCGCGGTCCCCATCGTCTATGACGGGCAGACGGCCGTGCAGGCCGTTCTGCGCGATATTACAGCCCGCAAGCAGGCCGAGGCAGAAAGGGAACGTCTGCTGGCTACCGAACGGGAACAGCGTATGCTGGCGGAAACTCTGGGCGGTATCTTTCTCTCTCTGGCCGCACAGACCAGCCTGGAAACTGTTCTGGATGAAATTCTGTACCAGTCCAGGCGGATTGTCTCTTACCGGGCGGCCAACATTGTCTTGCTTGAAGACCACACTCTGCGGGTCGTACGGCACACGGGCTACGAGCATTTTTCTCCGGCCCTGGAGATGGACCACCTGCTCCAGCCGTTGCAGAATTTTCCCCTGGATTCGGCAGTGGTCAAAAGCCGGCTACCGCTGGTGATAAGGGATACCCGCCGCAATCCATACTGGGTATCCCTGCCGGATACGGCCTGGATTCGGTCCTCGATGTTTGTCCCTATCTGTTTGCGAGACCAGGTGCTGGGCCTTCTGCGCTTCGACAGCGACCAGCCCAACAGCTTTTCCCAAACCGACCTCGACCGGGTGATGCCCCTGGCAAACGCCGCGGCTATCAGCCTGGAAAATACCCGGCTGTACGAACAGCTCCGGCAGGAGCTTGAAGAGCGCATTCGGGTTGAAGAGAATCTTCGCCAGGTGGCGGCAAAAAATCAGGCCCTTCTGGATGCCATCCCCGATTCTCTCCTCTTTGTCGACCGGCAGGGCCGGCTGATTGATTACAAGATTCACGGACAGCTAGGCCCGGAAAACGGTTCTGCCCCGGTTGGACCGGCGGCTATTACCGAGATTTTTCAATCGGACCCGGACCTGACCGGTATGTTCCTGTCCAGCATCAACCGGGCCATTGCCAGCGGGCACATCCAGACGTTTGAATACCAGCTTCCGGACACCCGCCGCTTTTTTGAGGTGCGCATTGTGGGCAGTGGGCCCGACGAGGCGCTGGTCATCATCAGCGAAGTTTCGGAGCGCAAGGCGCGGGAGGAAGCCTTGCAGGCGGAACGGATGCGGTTGGCCCGCGACCTGCACGATTCGCTGGGGCAGAATCTGGGCTATCTGCGGCTGAAGCTGGACGAATTTTCGTCGGAGGGGGTTGAACTGGCTTCGGATTACTGCCGCCGGTCCCTGCGCCAGATGCGGGATGTCGCCAACGAAGCGTACGAGCTGGTGCGCAATATGATTGCCGCGGCCCGGCCCGATAACGCCACCAACCTGTCTACCGCTCTGATGGCCCAGGCGCGGGCAATTGCCAGCCGGGCCAGGTTTCAGGTTCATCTCAAGACGATAGGCAAACCTCGCCCGCTGACCCCGGTTGTCCAACAGCAGGTGCTCTTTATCTGCCGGGAGGCGCTGAACAACATTGCCCGTCACGCCAGCGCCGCCAATGTCGAACTGAATCTGGCCTGGAGTTCCGAACTTCTGGCAGTTACCATTCGGGATGATGGGGTCGGGTTCTCCCCCCAAAGTCTGGACCAGGCAGAGGGCCATTATGGCCTGCAAATCATGGAAGAGCGGGCCAGCGAAATTGACGCCATCTTTACCCTGGCTTCCGCCGAAGGTTCAGGCACCGAAATTACCCTCTATCTACCGCTTACAGCGGCTACTCTGGCAACCCATTCCCATTCCTTTGCGGTCTGATGAAATGGGTTTGGCCCCGTTTTTGAGATTCTAACCGTTTTCTAATTAAACTTTAACGAAATTCCTGCACAATTCTGGCTGTTTTCATAGGCATTCTCAGGTGAATTGTGGTATTATAGTACTATCACTGTTGTTAAAAATATTTACCTGCAGACTGATGATAAGAATTCTCCTGGTAGACGACCACGCTTTGTTCCGGGAAGGTCTGGTCAGTCTCCTGAACGGACAGCCCGACCTGGAAGTTGTAGGGCAGGCGGGGTCTGTGAAGGAAGCTATTGAACAGACCGAACAGCTCGAACCAGACCTGATTTTGATGGATTTTGGCCTGCCGGATGGAACCGGATTGGAGGCGACTCAGGCTATTCTGGCCCGCCGTCCCGGAACCAATATTGTCTTCCTCACCGTGCATGAAGAGGACGACCGCCTCTTTGCCGCCATCCGGTGTGGGGCTAAAGGGTATTTGCTGAAAAATGTCCCGGTTGCCCGGCTGTTGACCTTTATTCGGGGTGTGGTGCAGGGGAAAGCCGCCCTGACCCGCGAAATGACCTCCCGGTTGCTGGTGGAATTTGCCCGCACCGAACCTGCTCCCGAACCCCCCGCCTACACCGTAGACCTGACCAGCCGTGAGCTGGAAGTGCTCAAGGTACTGGCTACCGGCGCGACCAACCGTGAAATTGCCAGCCGGCTGTACATTACCGAAAGTACGGTCAAGAATCATGTGCGGAATATTCTGGCTAAACTGAATCTCCGCAACCGCCGCGAAGCTTCCCGCTACGCCCGCCAGCACGGGCTGGTCAATGCTTCTCAGCATTGATTTTTTCTCCACCTGTACAAACAATACGTTCTGGATAAATTTATAGAATATCGGTAACTGCTCAGCCATCCACGAATTTTTCACGAATACACGAATGGTCGGCGGCAGTCCATCCCCCTGGCGGGGACAGGCCGTGAATTCGCCCCGTATTCGGGCCGGCCCCGGCTTTTGGGGTGAATACAATCGTCCTGCTTACCGGCAGAGCCTGTGGCGTTAG
>RFJV01000188.1 GCA_003694775.1 Chloroflexota bacterium
AATGGTCGGTGGGGTAAACCAATGTCTGCCGACCGTCCGGCATCGGAAACTCTCCAACTCTCCAACTCTCCAACTTACAAACTCTCTAACTCACAAACTCCCTAACTCACAAACTCCCTAACTCCCTTTCGTTCTCTTCGAGTTCCCGGAAGTGTCCAATGGCCGCGCTGATATGCGCGCCGAACAGTATCACCTGACTGCTCAGGTAAATCCACAGCATCAGGGCAATCACCGCCCCCAGCGAACCGTACACCAGTCTTTGCCGGGCAAATCCGCTGGCTAGATACCACACAAAAGCCCGCTTCAGCAGTTCCCAGCCCAGCGTGGTGACCAGCGCGCCCCAAAAAGCCTCCTGCCAGCGGACCCTGGTGTTCGGCCCCCACCAGTACATCAGGAAAAAGGCCGTAAAAATCACCCCCACCGGCGTCCACTTCAGCACATGCCGCCAGAAATCAGTTCTCTGAAGCAGGAGCGACCCCCATACCGGAATGTCGAACCGGGACAGCAGGTTGGTGGCGGTTGACAGGACCTGGGCCAGCACCAGCAGGCCCACCAGACTGCCCACCATCAGCAGGGAAATCAGCCGCACTTTGACAAAATGCCGGCGCCGGGCGTTGCGCCAGGCTTCGCTGATATTCTGCGTCAGCACAGAGAACACCCCGGTGGCCCCCCACAGCAATCCCACAATACTGGCCGCGCCCACCGTACTCCGCAACTGCAGAACCTGCTGGATGTTGCTGGCGACCAGCTCCTGCGAGCCGGGGAAAAATTCACCCACGGCTTTCATCACCTGGTCCTGAATGTCCGGGCTTTTGAGGATGGAGCTGGCCACCACAATTAACAGCAACAGCAGGGGAAAGAGTGAAAACAGGGTGTAGTAGGTAATGGCCGCCGCGGCTTCCGAGGCCTGCACCTCACCGTAGCGATGGATGGCGTACCACACCACCCGCCCCGCATTTCTGATGCCCCGGTACAGATAATGGGCCTGGTCGCGGGTTATGGCCCATACTTTTTGGGGAACGGTGTTTGAATTCATCACAACGACCCGCCTTTCGGAGGATTATCCGGTGCGGTCTTCCTTTTTCTCCCGGCTGAACAGCCTGACCCACTGCTCGTCGTCGATTATCAGCTTGAAGATGCGCTTGCGCCGGTCAACCGGAACCATTCGACCGGCGGCCCGGTCTTCGATGGCCTGCCGGTACACCTCGACCAGCCGCCGGGCCTGTACCTGGATGTCGAACGTGCCGGCTTTTTCCAGCGCGGCCTGCTGGAACTCCCGGCGCAGAGAGTCATCATCCACCAGCCGGGCGATGGCATCGGCCAGAGCATGGCTGTTATTGGCTGTCAGCAGTCCCTGCCGGTTGTGCTCGACCACGTCGGCAGTGCCGGTGGCGTTGACCGCGGCCACCGGCAGTCCCGCGGCCATCGCTTCCATCGTAACCAGCCCCTGGGTTTCGGTGACCGAAGCAAAGCAGAACAGGTCCGCCGCCTTGAGGTAAAGGGGAATCTGGTCAAAAGGCAGGATGCCGGTGAATGTTACCCGGTCGGCAATGCCCAGCCGGCGGGCCTGTTCCTCCAGCGGCTGGCGCTCATCCCCGTCGCCGATGAGGGTCAGCCGGACGTGGGGCCGGCTCTGCATCACACGGGCCGCGGCGTCCAGCAGGGTAGACCAGTTCTTTTCCTTAGCCAGCCGGCCCACCGAAATCAGCATAAAACTGCTGTCCCAGCCCAGCCTCCGCCGGGTTTCGGTCCGGTCTGCGGCCTGGTAAGGCTGGAGGTCAATGCCGGTGGGAATAACGGTAATCTGGCGGGAAATACCGTAGGTCTCTACCAGCAGGCGGCGGATGCTTTCGCTGGGGGTGATGATGTGGTGGCACTTCTCCAGGTAGTCGCCTACCCAGCGGTCGATGGCTTCCTTGACAAAATCCTGTTTGAGCGAGACATAATGGCTGTATTCCCGGTAGCGGGTGTGGTAGGTAAACACCAGCGGCAGGTTCAGCTCATTGGCTTTGCTGGCCGCGGCCTGTCCCAGCAAAAAGGGGTGGTGGCTGTGGATGACCTCCGGCTTAAGGATGGGCAGGACTTTGTCTACAAACGGAGAAATGGGGATAGCCACCGGAAAGTTGTGGGTCAGCGGCAGGTCGATGGCCGGATAGCGAAAGATGAACGGCTCCTCGTCCTTGTAGTCTGCCGCGGCCTGGGCAAAGATAAAGACGTTGTGCCCCATTTCCGACAGGGCCTGCCGGAAAGTGCTGATAGACCGCACCACGCCGCTGATAACCGGATGGTAGGTGTTGGTAAAAAAGGCTATGTGCATTTATCCCTCTTTCTTTGCCGTCGGGCGTTCCTGGGCTTCGGCAACATGCCGGCGGTAGACGTAGTTCGCGTAGACTACCATCCCCGCGCTCCAGGTGAGGGGGGCTTCGGAGGTGTACCAGAAGCTGGATAAGTACTGGCCGGTGGGGGCATACACTTCATGGACGGCCCCGTCCCGGACAATCACCCGGCTGATGCGGTACAGCAGGAGTTCAGCCTCGGTCAGCCGCTCCATCCGGGCCAGGGCAATCACGTGCCACGCGCCCAGCCACAACCAGGCCGCGGAGGTGTGGTAGTTGGCGATGCCGCCCAGCCGGTTTTCCAGAGCGATGAACTGCCGCGGGTAGGCCCGGTGGACCGTCTGGGTGGGGACCGGGTTGGCCATGCCGAACTCCACCATCCGGTCCAGAATCGAGTGGGCCTGTTCCGGGGTGGTCAATCCCCAGGCGATTGCCAGCAGGTTGCCGCTACTGCTCAGGTTGTCGAACACCTGGTTGGTGACAAAGTATCCCAGGTCGGCCCGCCAGAAGTGGTCATTAATAGCCTGTTTGACCTGCTCCGCCCGCTGTTCAAAATGGCGTTGCTCCTCCGGTGAGCCGTACCGGGACGCGGCCTGGGCCATTTCCAGCAGGGCTTTCCAGAAAATAACGTTGGTATACAGCACCCGCCCCTGACGGGCGATGCTGTCGGCCCAGTCGGCAAACGGCCCCTGGAAGAGCAGGCCGTCGGGCCGGTGGGTGTGGCTTTCCAGCCAGGCCATCGCCTTTTGCAGTGCCGGCCAGTGGCCCTGGATGAAGGCGTGGTCGCCGGTGCGGGCGGCGTAGTTCAGCGCGGCGATGACCAGCAAGCCGTTGCCATCCAGAGAGATGGTGTTGTGCGCGGTCACGTACTTGGGCCGGATGGGGGCGCGGGTCGGCTGTTCGCGCCCAAACAGGGAATGCAGGTAGCGGTCGAGCACGCTGGTCGAGTGGACTTTTACCGGAAACTGCCCCGAAGGCCGCTGGTACAGCAGAAAAACCTCCAGCGTTTCCTTGACGGCCCGGGTTTCTTCCAGCTCCAGCAGGCCAAAGCTGGCAAAGGCAAAATCGCGTGCCCACGGCTCCCGGAAGTTGCGTGTCCCGGCGCACAGCACCAGCTTCTGCTGACCATCCGGCAAGCGGCGCCGTTCGATGCCGGCCCGCAGGTTGGCCGCGGCAATCTGCAGGGCCTTTTCTTCGATGGTGGTATGGTGGTCAATCTGGGCCGGGATTTCCCGCGGGGCAAGCCGGGGCTGGCGGAACAGCCGGTACCAGTACTGCAAAAACCGCCACGAAGCCAGCGAGGCCAGCCCCCCGGCGACCGTCCAGAATACCCCGCTGATAACCCAGCCCAATCGTTGGGGAACCTTTTGTCTCTGAGCCATTTCCGAATGCACGCCTCATCCACAAAGTTTTGTTGCTGGTTCATCCACGGGCTATCTTACCTCAAAAGCGGCGATGATAAAAACCCGGCGCAGGGACAAAAAAGGGGCCAGCAAAGGCAACCTTTGCCTGCCCCTCTACCGGTAAGGAATGCGTCTGCCGGTCCGGCCTATTCTCCGATGTCCTCGTTCCACAGTTCCGGATTGGCCTGGATGAAATCTTCCATCAATTTGATGCATTCCGGGTCGTTCAGAATCACCAGCTCGACCCCCCGCGAGCGGAGATAATCCTCCGGCCCCTGGAAGGTCTTGTTTTCGCCGATGACAATTTTGGGGATTTTGTACAGCAAGGCTGTGCCACTGCACATATCGCAGGGGGAGAGGGTGGAGTACAGGACGGCTCGCTTGTAGTCGCTGGCCTTGAGCCGGCCCGCGTTCTCGATGGCGTCCATTTCGGCGTGCAGAATGGCGCTTCCCTGCTGAACGCGGCGGTTGTGGCCCCGCCCCACGATTTTCCCGTCAATCACCAGCACCGACCCGATGGGAATGCCTCCCTCGGCCAGGCCCTTTTTGGCCTCCTCTATCGCGGCTTGCATAAATTCGTCCATAATACAGCTCCTTTGATGATGGTTGAAATTTGAATTTTTAATTGTCAGGAGGGCTGGCGCAGTGAATGGCGAACAGGAAACAGGGAATGGGGAATAGTTCAACGATTCTGCGGTCGCTAATCCCCAGGCCCCACTCCCCGCTCGCCGGTGTTTTTATTCCCGGCGGTACGGTTTGAGGTACGCCCCCGGATAGGCCACGTTGCGCCCGGCGATTGCCAGCGCGGCGATGGTCACCAGATAGGGCAGGGCCAGGAAGAACTCAAACGGTATCTCCAGGCCGATGGTTTGCAGGCGCAACTGCAGGGCAAATACCCCGCCGAACAGCAGTGCCCCCCACATGGCCCGGATGGGGTCCCAGTTGGCAAAAATAACCAGGGCAATACAGACCCACCCGCGGCCGGCAATAATACCCGGCGAAAACGCCCCCAACTGCGCCAGCGACAGGAACGCGCCGCCTACCGCCATCAGGATACCCCCGATGACCAGCGCCAGGTAGCGAGTCAGAAACACGTTGACGCCGGCCGCGTCTGCGGCCTCCGGATTTTCCCCTACGGCCCGCAACTGCAGGCCAAAACTGGTGCGGTACAGCACCCACCACGCCAGAGGAACCAGCACTACAAAAGCAATGTAGGTCAGCAGGTACTGGTCAAAAATGCGGCCCAGCACCGGCAGGTCGCCAAAAGGCGCGTAGCGGGGAAACGGGTCAATGGACGGCAGGACTGAGCTTTCGCCGAACACCAGCCGGAACCCGTACAGCGACAGGCCCATGCTCAGCAGGGTAATCCCCAGCCCGGATACATGCTGGTTTACCCCCAGAGTAACGGTGAACAGACCCATCAGCAGGGCCATAATGACCCCGGACACAACAGCCGCCAGCAGACCCACCCACAGGTAGGCCGGTATGCCGGCTTCGTGGGCCTTGAAGGCGGCGGCAAAGCCCACAAATGCGCCCAAAAACATGATGCCTTCGATACCCAGGTTCAGGATGCCGGCCCGTTCGGTGTACACTTCGCCGATGGTGGCAAAAACCAGCGGGGTCGCCACGCGCAGGGTGGCGGCAATAAGACCAACCAGAAAGGTGATGAAGAGTGCCAGATTCATGCCGACTTCCCCCTGACGAAACGAATTCGGTAGCTTTGCAGGAGAAGCATTCCCAGAGTGACCAGCAGTAGCGTGGCCTGGATGACGTCACCCAGGTAGGCCGGCACCCCCAACGCCCGGCTGACCGTCTGGGCGCCGGTATCGATGATGCCGATGAACAGCGCGGCCAGGGCCACTCCCCAGGCGTTGAGCGCGCCGAGGGTGGCAATGATGATGCCGGTGTACCCGTACCCCGGCGAAATGGCGTCAATCAGATGGTAGTGGATGCCGGCCACCTCGCTCATCCCGGCCAGGCCGGCAATACCCCCGCTGACCAGCGCCGAAATGAGCATTGTGCGCTCCACATTGATACCGGCAAACCGGGCCGCCTCCGGCCCCATCCCCACCGCCCGCATCCGCATACCGAACGCGGTGCGGGTCAGCACAAACCACAGCACCAGGATGACCACCACGGCCAGGATGAAGCCCAGATGCAGGCGAGAGCGGGGTATCAGCTTGGGGAAAATGGCCGAGGAGGCAATTTCCGGCGACTGCGGCCACTGGGAAATGGGGTCTCGCCACGGGCCGTTCAGCAGGGCGCTGACCACAAACAGGGCCACCGAGTTCAGCAGAAG
>RFJV01000189.1 GCA_003694775.1 Chloroflexota bacterium
GATACCGCCATTATGTATATCACCCACAACCTGGGCGTGGTGGCGCGGGTTTGCAACCGGGTGGGGGTGATGTACGCCGGAGAAATGGTGGAGCGGGCCACGGTGGAAGAGATTTTCGCCACCCCCCAGCATCCCTACACCCAGGGTCTCATCCGCTGTGTTCCCCGCCTGGGTGCCACCAAGCTGGAAAGTGTGCTCTACCCCATCCGCGGACGGGTCCCGCCGCCCGACAAGCGCCCGGTGGGGTGTGTCTTTGCCCCCCGCTGTGACTACGCCCGCGACCGCTGTCTGGAAGAGCATCCCGACCTGCGCCCGCTGAACGGCATTATGGTGCGCTGTCACTACGCCGAAGAGATTGACCCGCAAGCATGGACGCCCCCGGAGGAAGTGGCCCCGCCGCCGGTAGCTACCGCGGACCGGCAGGCCGAGCCAATCCTGGAATTAAATGGCCTGCGGAAGTACTACCGGGTGGTTGGCAATTCCCTGCGGGATGTTCTGGGGTTGGGTGAGCCAAAATACGTTAAAGCCGTCGAAGGCGCGACCTTTTCCGTGCCCAAAGGCGCTACTCTGGGCATTGTTGGGGAATCCGGGTGCGGGAAAAGCACCCTGGTAAAGACCATCATCGGCCTGGAGGCCAGTACGTCGGGCGAGGCCCGCTTCCTGGGGGTCGATATTACCCAAGACCTGTCCCACCGCTCCGAAGAAATCATCCGCGAGCTTCAGATGGTCTTCCAGAACCCCGATTCCACGATGAACCCCTCGTACACCGTCGGCCAGCAGATTGCCCGGCCAATGCAGAGGTTCAAAACCGTGCCCAAAGAACGCATTCGCCAGGAGGTCATCAAACTGCTGGAAGCGGTCCGCCTGAGCGCTAACTATTACGACCGTCTGCCGCGGCAGTTGAGCGGCGGCGAAAAACAGCGGGTCGGCATTGCCCGTGCGCTGGCCAGCTACCCGGACCTGATTTTGTGCGATGAGCCGGTCAGCGCCCTGGACGTGTCGGTGCAGGCCGCGGTGCTGAACCTGCTTTTGGAAATCCAGCAGAAGTACGGCACTACGATGCTCTTCATTGCCCACGACCTGAGCGTGGTGCGCTTCTTTTCCGACTACGTGGCGGTGATGTACCTGGGGCAGATTATGGAGATAGGCCCGTCGGAGGCAATTTACGCCCCGCCGTACCACCCCTACACCGAGGCCCTGCTGTCGGCAGTGCCCATTCCGGACCCCAAGGCCCGGCAGAAGCACATCCGCCTGGCAGGGACCGTTCCCAGCGCCATCAACCCGCCGCCGGGATGCCGCTTCCACACCCGCTGTCCTCGCCGCCAGCTCCTGCCGGACGGCGGCCAAATTTGCGAAACCGAAGAACCACCCTGGCGCCAGGTGACCGAGGAGCACCGCATTTTCTGCCATCTGCCGCTGGAAACCCTGCGCAGTTTTGAGCCGGTCATTACCCCGTCTGTGGAGGCATAACCATGCTGGTAAAAGATTGTATGACCCGTCATCCGGTGATGGTCCCCCCGAACACGCCCATCACCGAGGCCCAACAGATTATGGCCGAAAACAACATCCGCCACCTGCCGGTGGCCGGCGATGGCAAACGTCTGCTGGGGTTGGTTACCCGCCAGCGGCTGTCGCTCAAGCCGGATGCCATGGCCAGCCTGGACGTGTGGGAAATTACCCGCTATCTCTCCGAGCTAAAAGTTGGCGATGTGATGCTCAAAGCCCCCGATGTCATCACCATTGAGCCGGAGCGCACCATCGAGCGGGCGGCCAAGTATATGACCGACCACAAAATCGGATGCCTGCCGGTGGTGGAGGAAGGCATTGTGGTGGGAATTCTGACCGAGATTGATGTCCTGCGGACGTTCCAGGAAATTCTCGGCCTGCCCGCCGAAGGGGTGCGGGTGACGGTCCGGATGCCGGACCGGGAGGGGGAATTTGCCAAGCTAACGACAGTTCTGGCCCGCTACCGGCTGGGGATTATGGGGGTGGGCAGTTATCCCTCGCCGCGGTGTCCGGGATACTACGATATGGTGCTGAAAATCCCGCGCGTTACCGTCATCGAGATAGAGAAGATTTTGGGCGACATACCGGACCAGGAAATTATCGACATCCGGGAAGTGGTATAAAAAGAGGGCGGACAGATGTCCGCCCTCTGGTTGAGGTTGCCTTTTAACGCTGTTCGCGCGGGTCCAGGAGGACAATCAGCCCCAGCAGGCCCACGTTGGCAAACAGCATGGGGGCCAGGATAGGCGCGCCGCGCACAAAACGTTCGGCCACAAACGCGCCGCCTGCGGTCAGGTCAGACTGGTAGTGGAGAACGGCCCCCACCACGCCCACCGCTATCATCACCAGCATTGCGGCAATGTAGGTCAGCAGGTCACCGCGAGAGGGGGTCTCGATGGCCCCCAGCCCCACGGCGACCACCGTGGCAAACACTCCCACCGCGGTGGGAAGCCAGAGCCACGGGTTGGCAAAGTTGAGCCGGGCGTGGTCCAGCACCGCGCTGATAACCGTTGCCAGAGAGGCCATCCCGATGATGTAAAAGTAGGCCCGTGTTTTGGAGTACGGGAGCTGGAGTTTGCGGCCTCCCAGCAGAACCAGCATTCCACTGTCGGGCGGGTCTTCTACCCAGGCGGCGCTCATTCCCAGGATACCGACAATGGCAAACATCAGCGGCCCCAGGATGGGCGGCGCCCACACCAGCAGGTCAACCGTTACCTGCTGACCTGCCGGCGCGTCGGGTAATATGGCCCGGATGAAGTGAAAGTATGCCCCCAGCAGGCCCACGGCAATGCTCCCCAGCAGGGTCAGCGTGGCGATGACCGTCGCCAGGGGCCGGTTCTTCAGGGCTACCAGCCCGGCGAACAACAGCAGAAGACCGGCCGCGGTCCCAAAGACGATGGGTATCCACTCATTGGGGGTGATAGTACCGCTGATATTGTGCGCCAGCCAGGTGTCAAGCCCCAGGAAAAGCAGGTTGACCGCCATCATCAGCATCATTAGCTGGTCGCGTGTCAGCGGCAGGCGATACCGTTTGACCGCCGGAAAAACTGCACCTAGCCAGTACATCGGTTATTCTCCACTTTCTGCGGCTTTCAGCTTCTCCTCGGCCATTTCTCGCAGTTCTGCCAGGTCGTGCAGAATCTCATACGCACCGTGCCACTGCACGTAGTCCGGACCTTGCATCCAGGCCCCAAACTTGGCCGTACGGCCCCAGTGATGCCACAGGTTGAAGTAGGTGAAGTCGATAGGTTCGTCGAACGGCGCGTCGGTCATCAGACCTTTTTCCTTGAGCGGGGCAACAATCTGGTTGCTTTCTTCTACCCAGGCATTAATCGCCTCTACCAGCTTGTCGCCATCCTCGTACAGTTTGTCGACAAACTCCTTGTTGTGACACTCCTGGCAGACGCTCTGCATGCGCACCTGGTTGTCTTGCCAGCCAGGCCGTCGCTGGCTGATGGGGGCAAACAGGTACCAGGTCAGCCGGTCGCCCACGTCGTGGGTGGTGCTGGCCGTGCCGAAGCCGCTCATATGGCAGATGGCGCAGGTAGGCGCGGGGAAGTCGTCAACGCCCAGCGTGCCCGGTTCAGCATCCCAGTTCCAGCGGTCGCCGCTGGTGGCGTAAGCAATGCCGTGCGGCGATTCCTGATAGATTTCCCACTGCGGATGGTCCGGGCCGATGTGGCAGGCATTGCAGGTTTCCGGCTTGCGGGCCTGTTCCAGGCTGAACTCGTGCCGCAGGTGGCACTTCTGGCACTGCCCCACCGAACCGTCTTCTGCCGGCTTGCCGATGTTATGGCATCCTTCGCAGGCAAAGCGGGTCACTGCCGGGCCTTCCATATGGTACAGGCTGTTGCGTGCCCGGTCCGGGTTGAATGTGCCTTCGGGAATGGCTTCATACATTGCCAGCAGGTCTTCCGGCAGGTCTTTGGCCCCGACCATCGCCACGTAGGCCGGCAGGCCGTGCCGGCTCTGGTTGAACTGGGCCACCTCTGCGGTATGACATTTTTCGCACATCGCTGCAGAAGGGGAGCGCAGGACAAACGTCCCTTCGTGCTCTACCGAGCCGGGGTAATCTTGCTTCACTTCGTGGCAGTCTCGGCAGGTCACTTCTGCCGCGGCCATGGTACTGTGGCCGTACTGCTCCACAATACCGGGGGTGGTGCGTTTATGGCAGACTACACATTCATCGTCGCTTTCTGCCAGGGCGTTGACTCTGGTGGCTTGACCTTCCGGTGCCGGCGCGGTCGAGCGGTAGATGGTCGCCGTGACCAGCCCCAACCCCAAGACGACGATGACGGCCACCAGTCCGATAATCAGCAGTCTGGTGGATTTCATCACCGATTGATTTGAACCGTTTTCCATCAGTTCTCCCTCCAAAGGATTGATTTTTTACGGTTGCGGAAATAGCTGTAGAGTGTCAATTCAAGGGCATCCCTCCTTTCCGGGGCAAACTTCATAGCGGGCCGGAAGATACAGCTATCCGGCCGGCGCGGCAGAATGGTCAGGCAATCTCACCTGTGAAAAA
>RFJV01000190.1 GCA_003694775.1 Chloroflexota bacterium
AAAATGAGATGGGGAGACACGGAGGAATAATTCTATGACATTTTTCAAACGACTTGCCGGCGGCGCGTCATTTTTTGTGACCGTCATCGTGGTGGTTGTGGTGGTTGCGGTCCTGCTGAGCTTTTCCAGCCAGTTTTTCTACCTGTTTGAGCGGGTAGAAGAGCAGGAAGTAGGTATCCAGTTCCGCAGTGGCCGGATTCACGACATTGTCGGGCCGGGTGTGTACAGCGACTTTGGCCTGTTTGTCGAGCTGGAACGGGTATCCAGCCAGGCCATTCCTTTTACCGTCACCGATGAAGAAATCATCACCAGGGACAAACAGCGCATCGGGCTGACGGTCAGTGGGGATATTTTCCGGCCTGGACTGGCCCAAAAAGAGGTTTTACGGGAAAACTGGGCCCAGTACCGGGGGATTTATCTGGATGACGAACTGGCCCGAACGCGGGTTCAGGACCTGGCCCGGCAGGCAATGAAAGTATGCGTGGGCGACCGCACTTTCGATGACAACATCATCGGGACGGCCCGCGACCTTCTGCGGGCCTGCGTAGACGAAGAACTCAGCCAGTTAGCGGCCAACTTTGGCCTGCAAATCGAAAACGTGGTGGTGCCGGAGGTTATCCTGTCGCCGGAGGTGCAGGCCGCGCTGGATGCCATTGTCCAGAGCCGGCTGGAAACCGAAAAAGCCGCCCAGGACAAACTCCGCGCCGAGGCCCAGGCCGCGGCAGAACAGGCCCGGCAGGAAGGGGAAATCCGGGTAGAGCAGAGCCGCTTGCAGGAGCAGGCCCGGCAGGAAATTATCCTGGCCCAGCTTGAACAGGAAAAAATCCTGGCCCAGAAAGCGGTGATAGAAGCCGAAAAAGCCAATGAAGAGGCACGCATCCAGGCCGAACGGGCTGTGATTGAGGCTCAAAAAGCCAACGAACTGTTGGCCGCGCAGAAAGACCTGGAAATCAACCAGGTTCTGGCCGAGGCCGCCATCGCCAAAGCCAAAGCCGACCTGGCTCCCCAACTGGCCCTGGCCGAACTGCTGGCCGAACACCCCGGCTACCTGGAACTGCAAAAAGTGCAGGCCAATGCCGAGGCTCTCAAGGCCACGGATAAAATCATCTTCACCCCAGAGGGGACAGTTCCCACCCTGGTGCTCCCCGGCCCCGGTATTGTGCCCACAGTGGACACCGGAGCCACCCCCTCGCCGGAAGCATCAGGCGGGCAGTAGGGGGGGAGGAAGGATGAAGGATGAGGGATGAAGGAGGAGGGATGAAGGATTCTCCCAATCTCCAATCTCCAATCTCCAATCTCCTAATCTCCAATCTCCAAATTCCCATCCCCAATCTTCTGGCGGTAGTGTGCCTCAAAGCGGTCCATAACCAGCCGGGTGACCGGGCCAACCGTGCCCGTCCCCACCGGATGCCCCTCCACGCGGGTGATGGGCATCACGTGCATGCTGGTGCTGGTGATAAACAGCTCGTCGTACAGGGATATGTCAACCGGCAAACGGGCCTCTTCAACCGGATAGGCCGTATCCCGCATAACCTGGAGCACAATATCGCGGGTAATCCCCGATAAAACTTCGTCTGCCGGAGGGGTCAGCAGTTGGCCCTGCCGCACGGCAAACAGGTTGCTGCGCGACCCCTCGGTGAGGTAGCCGCTGTGGTGCAGAAGTCCTTCCAGCGCGCCGGCCTGCCGGGCCGTTCGCCGGGCCAGGAAATTGACCAGCGTGTTCAGGCTTTTACAGGCCGGCAGTGCCCGCGCCCCTTCGAACAGCACCGCCTCGGCGCCGGTCTGGTACAGGTGAGGAGCGTAGGTAGGCAGAGGCTCCGCCTGCAGGGCCAGCAAGGGGCGCTCTCCGGCCTCGACCGCACCCAGGGCCACAATGAATATCCGGCACGTCACCTGCGGGTCGAGCTGAAGCAGGCTCCGCACCCAGCCGGCAATGGCCGGCACGTCTGCCGGCAGGGGCAGGTCGATTAAAGCCGCCGAGTGCTCCAGGCGGTGCAGATGCTCCACCAGGTAAAATGGGCGTCCCCGGTCTACCTTGATGGTTTCATACACCCCAAAGCTGGCAAACACAGCCTTGTTAAAAACGGAAACCTGCGCCTGGTCTGCCGGAAGCCGGCGGCCATTGACCACGGCAGTCTGAAAAATGGGGGAAGAACTGGCCTTATCCAAAGTACCGCTCCATCATCTTATCGAGAAGTTTGGGCCACAGGGCATTGACCAGCACATACAGCCGGTCTACCGGGGTAATGAAGACATCCCGCGATTCGCGGCGTATGGTTTTGAGGATAGC
>RFJV01000191.1 GCA_003694775.1 Chloroflexota bacterium
GGTAGCTGGGGCATCCCTATGCCCCAGAAAATGGGCCCGGCATAGGGATGCCGGCCCTACCGCCAATCAAAATTCGCCCCAAAAATGAAATACACCCCAGCCGTTCGGCACAATTTTGACACCCGTCCATCCAATGGTAGCATGGCCCCATGCACAAAAACCGAGCCGGATTAACTGCCATTATCCTGGCGGGGTTCCTGCTCCGCCTGGCCTGGCTAGACGGGCAAAGTCTGTGGTACGACGAGGCCGTCACCTGGATGCTGTCGCAGATGCACAGTCCGGGCGACCTGGTCCGCTGGACCGCGGCCGACATCCAGCCGCCGCTGTACTACCTGCTCCTCTGGCTGACCACCATCTCCTGGGGCACCAGCGAATGGGCGCTCCGCTTTCCGTCGGCGCTGGCCGGTACGCTGACCATCCCCCTGATGGCCGTCCTGGCCCGCCGCCTGTGGCCCCGCCGCCCTGCCGCGGCCAGACTGGCCGCGGGGCTGTTTGCCGTGTCTCCGCTGATGGTCTACTACGGGCAGGAGGCCCGGATGTACACCCTGCTGGTGCTGGAAGCGTCGCTGGCCGGCTGGCTCCTGCTCAAAATTCTGCATGCCCCCGACCTGCCCCGTCCGGGCCTGTATGCGGCCTACGCCCTGACAGCCGCGGCCTCGCTGTACACCCACTATTTTGCCGCCTTTCTCCTGCTGGCCCACGGTCTGTACGCCGCGGGGGTGCTGTGGCGGCAAGGCCGGCCCCGTGCCCGGACGCTCCGTCTGCTGGCCGCGTTTATCGCCGCCGGCCTGCTGTTTGTCCCCTGGACACCCACCCTCCTGGCCCGCCTCGGCGACGACCCCAGCTACTGGCCCGGCGCGCTCAAGCTCCACGAAGCAGTGCGCAAACTGCTCATCACCTTTTCCCTGGGAGAAACGGTGCTGGAGCAAACCGGTCTGCGGCTTCTGCCGCCGTTTCTGCTCCTCCTGGCACTGGGCGGTCTGGACGCGTCCCGGCGAAAATCCGGCCGCGGAACGCGGTTTATCCTCCTGTGGCTGGTTCTGCCGCCGGCCCTCATTCTGACCCTCTCCTACCGCTCGCCCAAGTTCAACCCCCGCTACGCCATGCTGGCCTGGCCGGCCTTCTGCCTCCTGCTGACCGCCGCCCTGACCGGCCTGGCCGCGCCGGCCCGTCGCCGCCGCCTGCGGCAGGTCAAACCGGCCCTTTTTGTCCTGGCCCTGGTTTACCTGCTGGGAACCGGCTTCTACAGCCTGGCCGGCTGGTACACCGACCCCCGCTTTTCCAAAGACGATTTCCGCGCCCTGGCCCGCTTTGTGCAGGAGCGGATGGCCCCGGACGAGACGGTTCTCCTCAGCTCCGGCCACATGTTCCCGGTCTGGGCCTACTACTTCGGCTGGGAGAACTGGACCCCCTTGCCCCGGATGGAAAAGCTGGACGTGACCCGCGTCACTACCCTGGACATCGCCGCCGACATTGCCCAGGCCACTGCAGGCAAACAGGGTGTCTGGCTGGTCTCCTGGCAGGATGAAGTCATCGACCCCAACGGCGTGGTGCCTTTCTGGCTGGACCTCATCGGTCAGCGGCCCAACGATGCCGGCGATTTCTGGGGCGTGCGGCTGGAGCACTGGCGGCTGGACCCGGACAAAACCGGCCGCCTGCACCAGAACCCCATTCACCGCCCGGCGCAGGTCAACTTTGCCAACCGGGTGGAGCTTTTGGGAATGACCCAACTGGCCGATGACGACCTGGCCCTGTTCTGGCGACCGCGCCAGCCCCTGCCCGACGACCTGCTCCTGACCCTCGGCCTGACCGACCCGGATGGCTTTAACTGGGACCGGGAGGATTTTGTCGGGCGGCCCGGCGCGTACACCTACCCCCCCTCGCGCTGGCCCGTGGGGCAGGTCATCATGACCCGCCACCGGCTGAACTGGCAAATCGGCACGCCCCCCGGCCTTTACCTGGCGGAAGTGGGTCTGGGGCAGGTTGACCCGCAGACCGGCGAGTTCCGCGGCTGGGACGTGCTGGATGAACAGGGGCGACCGCAGCGCCGCGTCGCCCTGCTGGAGCATGTCAACCTGAGCCGGCTGGTTCAGCCAGAATCCGGCCCCCTGCCGCCGGACCCGGACCCGGTGGTCGATTTTTATCCCCTGGTGGCCGTCCGGCGGGTGATTCTGCCGCAGGCCACCGCCGAGCCGGGCGACCGTCTTCTGCTGGCCCTGCTGTGGCAGGCCGGCCCCTACAACACCGACGACATCTCCGTGGCTTTTGACCTGATAGACTCCGCGGGGCAAACCTTCCGGGTGGGCCATTCCCTGACCCCCAGCCGGAGCTTCAACCTGCCCCGCTGGCGGCCCGGCGACATGGTGCTGGGCCAGTACTGGCTCAACATCCCCGGCCAGGCCGCGTCCGGCCCGGCCCGACTGCAGTTGCGGCTGGTCCACACCGGCGGTGCGTTTCCCTATGATGAGGCATTCCCGCTGGCGCAGGTCCGCATCCTGCCCACCGACCGCAATTTCACCCCTCCGGATAAGGTTGACATGCCGCTGGCGGCAGATTTTTCCGGCCTGCTGACCCTCATCGGCGCGGACTGCGCCAACAACTGCCGGGCCGCACCCGGCGGCACGCTCGCTCTGACCCTCTACTGGCGCGGCAAAGCCCCCATCGACCAGAACTACACCGTTTTTACCCACCTGCTCGGCCCGGATGAAACCGTCCTGGTCAATGCCGACCACGCCCCGCCCAAACCCACCCGCGGCTGGGCCAGCGGCGAAATCATCACCGACCCCGTCGCCCTGACCCTGCCCGCCGGCCTGCCCCCCGGCCAATACCGCCTGGAAGTCGGGCTGTACAACGCCGCCGCGGCAGACTACCCCCGCCTGCCCCTGACCGGCGGCGAAACGCGAGTCATCCTGCCCCAACCGGTGCAGATAAAATGAGCAACCTGCAGTCTCAAGATTTGGCGGTTTCGGTCGAAGATAATAATATCTGGAGATTAGAGATTAGGAGATTGGCGATTGGAGATTAGGAGATTAAACTCTCCAACTCTCCAACTCACAAACTCACGAACTCCCAAACTCACAAACTCATAAACTCCCATGAATTTAAGTACGCTTGTTTACGCCACTGCCAATATCATCGCCGCGCTGACGGCAGGCATCCTGACCGCCGTTGCCTGGCGCCATCGCCACACGCCCAACGGGCGGAACGTCCTTTACATTCTGGCAGTGGCCGCGGGTCAGCTTACCGCTTACAACATGATGCTCTTCAGCCGGAACAGCTACGCCGCCCATCTCTGGTACCGGCTGTTTATGAGTCTGCTGGCCTTTATGCCGCCCCTGTGGCTTCTCTTTGTAACCCGGTATGCCGGCCTGACCCGCCGCGTCCCTCGCTGGATAGAGCCGGTCCTGTTTATAATGCCTCTGCTCACCGCAATTATCATCTGGACCGGTAATCTTCGCCATCTGTTCTGGAGCTATATTTACTACCGCCAGTATGCTCTGCTGACCATCCCGGATACGGCAACCATTACTTACGGCGTGTGGTTCAGCATCTTCAACGGTTACAACTACACCCTCCTTTTGCTGGCCGGCCTGATACTGGTGTACGCCATGCTGAATGCCCCTCACCTGTACCGGCGGCAAACGCTGGCCCTGTTTTTGGCGTCGCTGGTGACGTTTCTGCTCTCCATTCCCGACACCTACAAGCTGGCCGAATGGCAGTACCTTCCCCTGGGGCTGGCCCTGGGCGGCATCATCCTGGCCTGGGGGGTCTTCCGCTACCAGTTTGTCAACCTCATTCTGGCGGCCCGCAGTGTCCTGGACGAAAACCTGACCGATGCCATCCTGGTGCTGGACCACCACGGTACGCTCATCGACCTGAATCCCGCGGCCCGGCAAATGCTGGATGCACCGCCGGAACAGCTCATCGGGCAACCGGCTCCGGATGTTCTGCCCTTCTGGGCACAGATTCAGCCGCACCTGGCAGAACCCGGGCCAACCCGCACCGAGTTCAGCCTGAAGACAGGCGAGGAAAATCGCTTCTACGAAGCCCGCCTCTTCCCTTTCCGCCAGCCTATTGAGCACCTTACCGGATGGGTGGTTCAACTGCGCGATATTACCCTGGAAAAAGAACAGCAGGAAGAGCTGGAAAACTATGCCCGGCGGATGACCAGCGTGGCCGAGGAGATTGTTCACCTGCTGGATGAGGAGCGCCGCCAGCGGCAGATAGCGGAAAGCCTGCGGCAGGTCGCCATTATTATCAACAGCAGTCTGGACCTGCAAACGGTGCTCGCCAAGATTCTGGGCCAGCTCCGGCAGGTCATCCAGCACAACGGCGCGGCTATCCTTCTCAAGGAAAAGAACGACCTGGTGCTGGTGGCCGGCGATATGATTCCCCAAAGTTTCATCGGCCAGCGCATTTCCCTTGACACCGACGCGCCCACGGCTCGCGCCTTCAAGGAACGGCAACTGCTCATTCTGGACGACGTTCGCCAGGACCCCCACTGGGAAATCTGGCCCGATGAAACCCCCATTCGCGGCTGGATGGCCGCGCCGCTGTTTGCCGAGGATACGCCCATCGGCATTATCTCCGCCGACAGCTTCCAGGTCGGCGGGTTTGGGGAGCAGGATGGGCACATCCTGCAAACCTTTGCCGACCACGCCGCCATCGCCATCCGCAATGCCCGGCAGGCCGAGCAAACCGAACAGTCGCTCAAGGAGGCCCGCCTGCTCTACCGGATTGGCGACATTCTGGCCAAAACACCAGACCCCCAGCAGGCCGTTCAGCTGGCCCTGGGAGAGTTCCTGCGCGGTATCGGCCTGGAGCAGGGCGGCATTACCCTCTTCTACAAAGAGGAAGGCTACAGCAAACTGTACGCCCTCTACCGGAACGGCAAACCCCAGCCGCCCGGCGACCGCCTGATTGTGTCTACGGCCCACCAGTACCTGATAAACACCCGCCAGCCGCTGGTTGTTTACGATGCCTACAACCATCCCCTTCTGCTGGATAACCGGGCGCTGACTCTGGAGCACAGTATCAAGTCTATTATGATGGTTCCGCTCATTACCCAGGGAGAAGTCATCGGCCTGCTGGGCGCGGACACCACCCGCGAACACCGCCACTTCACCGAGCGGGAGGTCAGGCTGGCCCAGGCCGTGGCCGACCAGATTGCCACCGCCGTGCAGAACGCCCGCCTGTTCGAGCGGGAACAGCAGGCCCGCGCCGCGGCAGAAGCGGCCAGCCACGCCAAAAGCATCTTTTTGGCCAGCATGAGCCACGAACTGCGCACCCCGCTCAATGCCATTATCGGTTTTTCTGAACTGCTGGCTCAGGAAGCCCGGCTGACCCCGGACCAGCAGGAAATGCTCTCCACCATTCATGAAAACGGCCAGCACCTGCTCCACCTCATCAACGACATCCTGGATATTTCCCGTCTGGAAATGGGCCAGATAACCCTGCTGGAGCAGGATTTCGACCTGCTCCGCCTGCTGGACGGGCTGGAAACGATGTACCGGCTGAAAGCAGAAGAAAAAGGGCTGTCGCTCATCGTAGACGTTCATCCAGACACGCCCCGCTACGTCCACACCGACCCCAAGCGACTGCGGCAGGTGCTGATAAACCTGCTGGACAACGCCCTCAAATTCACCCCAAATGGGCATGTCGCCCTGCGGGTGTCGCCGGGGAGGCCGGCCCGGCTGGAGCAAACCGGCCCGCCAGCCCCTATCCTGCCCCTGCATTTTGAGGTAGAGGATACCGGCGTCGGTATCCCGGAAGATGAAATCGAGAGTATTTTTGAGCCGTTTGTCCAGGCCAGACAGAGCGACAGCATTATCGGCGGCGCGGGGTTGGGTCTGCCCATCAGCCGGCAAATTGTACAGATGATGGGCGGGCAAATCTCCGTGACCAGCCGGGTAGGCCGCGGAACGCGCTTCCAGTTTGACATTCTGGTGCGTTTGCCGCATGCTGTGGTCGACAGGTCCAGCAGTAAACCGTCAGTGTCCGTGCCGGCCAATCTGTCCGCCGCGGACCTGCCGCAGGACTGGCTGGACCAGATACAGCAGGCCCTCAACCTGGCCGACATCGAACAAATTCACCGTCTCATCCGGCAAATTGCCGCGGCCTACCCGGACCTGGCCGCCGCCCTGACCGAATTGGCCGATAACTTTGACTACCGCGGTATGGAAACCCTGCTGGAAGAGGTTGCCCGACCCGCAGAGGAAAGATAGGAAACCGGTATGACCAACAATATTGAACCCGACCGTGAAGACATCCTGGTGGTGGATGACACCGCGGCCAATCTGCGCCTGCTGACCCGCCTGCTGGCCCGGCATGGATACCGCGTGCGTCCGGTAGCGGACGGGGCGCAGGCCCTGGCCGCGGTGGAGGCCCAAACCCCGGACCTGATTCTGCTGGACATTATGATGCCGGGGATGAACGGCTACGAGGTTTGCGCCCAACTGAAAGACAACCCGGCCACCCGCGACATCCCCATCATCTTCATCAGCGCCCTGGACGACGTGAGCGATAAAATCGAGGCGTTCAAAGTTGGCGGCGTGGACTACATCACCAAACCCTTCCAGTCCGAAGAAGTGCTGGCCCGCGTGCGCACCCACCTGACGATTCGTCGTCTCCAGGCGGAACTGCAGGCCGCCAACGAGGCCCTCAAACAGCGCAATGCCGAGCTGGAACAGCGCAACGCCGAACTTCAGGAAGCCCTGAACACCATCAAAACCCTGAGCGGGATTGTTCCCATCTGCGCCTGGTGCCATTCCAAAATCCAGGAAGAAAGCGGCGAATGGGTGCAGTTGGAAGTTTACTTTGAGAAGCACTCCGAGGCCGAATTTACCCACGGCATCTGCCCATCCTGCAAAGCCAAATTCGATGCCGAAGCCGCGGCTGTACTCCAAAACCGCCAGCGAGGGTAACGCCTGCAGGATGGGAGAAAAAATTCAACATTCAAAACTCAAAATCCAAAATTCTTTTTGGCTCATTCTGACCATCCTCATCGCCCTGGCGGTACGGGGATACAACCTTACCTACCACAGCCTCTGGTTCGACGAGGCCGTCAGCGTGTACTGGGCGCGGCAGAACGTCCCCCGCATCCTGGAGGTCGGCTTTACGCTGGTGGAAGACCGCCTGCCGCCGCTGTACTATCTGGCGCTCAAAGGCTGGACGGGCCTGTTCGGCTTCAGCGAGGCCGCGGTCCGTCTGCCGTCGGTGCTGGCCGGTGTTCTGCTGGTTCCGGTGGTGGCTCGCATCACGGCCCGGCTGTTTGGCCGCCGCGTGGCCGGTCTGGCCGCCCTGCTGGTCGCCCTGAACCCGTTTCTGGTCTGGTACAGTCAGGAAGCGCGGATGTACGCCTTTGCTGTGCTGTTTGCCGCCCTGACCGTACTGGCCGGCCTCCAGATGCCCCGCTCCCGCGGCTGGCCCTGGTCCGCGGCCCTGGCCCTGTTTGCCGCCGCGGGGCTGTACAGCCATCTGTACACCGGTTTTGTTCTGCCCGCGCTAGGGCTGTGGCTGGTGCTTACTTATCCCCGCCGCTGGCGGCTGTGGCTTCAGTTTGCCCTGGCCGGACTGGCCGCCGCCCTGCTGTACGCGCCCATCCTGCTGGCTATCTGGCGCTTCTCCGGCGAGGCTCCTCCCGGCGACCCGCTGGCCGGCCTGCCCGGACGGGCCTGGCATCTGCTCCACAGCTTTACGGTCTGGAAGGCCCCGCTTTCCCCTGCCCTGCACGTCCTCATTCCCGCCCTCGTCGCCCTGTTTGCCGTCGCCGCCGGCCTGCCGGGGAGGACAACCCCCGGTTCAAAACTCAAAATTCAAAACTCAAAACTGCTCCCCCTCCTTCTCCTGCTGACCCCCTTCGCTATCGCCAACATCCTGCTCCTGCGCAACCACCTGGCCTTTTTTGGCGAACGGTACTTCATTCCGATGACTCCCTGGCTGTTGGCCCTGGCCGCCGCCGGCGCGGTCGGGGTGGGGCGCCGCCTGCCCCGGCATGTCGACCTGCTTCCCGCGGCCCTGCTGGTGGCAGTCACCCTGATTCCCCTGCCCGGCCAGTGGAGCGTTCCCGCGGCCAAAGAGGCCTGGCGGCAAAGTGTAGACTATCTGGCCACCCACGCCTCACCCGATGACGCCATCCTCATCCACCCCGACTGGGTGCGCCATCCCTTTCAGTTCTATTTCCGCGGGCCGGGGCAAACCTATGCCGCCTTCAGCAGTGTGGCTCCCGACACACCCCTCGACGGCCCCCTGCAGGGTGTGGTGGGCGACCATCCGGTGGTCTGGCTCATCCAGTCCCACCTGGACGGCCCCGACCCTGACCGGCGGGTAGAGCAGTGGTTTGCCGCCCGCTACCCCCTGGTCACGGAACTGTACCCGCCCGGCATCCGCCTGCTGGCCTTTGCCCCCGGCTACCAGCTCAACACCCTGCCGCCGGAGGCCGCGCCGGCTGACCTGCCCTTCGACAACGGCTTGCGGCTGGTGGGCTTCCGGACGGAAAGCACAGCCGCCGCCCGCGACGAACTGTTCCATCCCCCGTCCGGCTGGGTGCACGTGACCCTGTACTGGACGGCAGACCGGCCCGTTGCCCAGGATGCCGCGCCGTTTGTCAACCTGGTGGGGCCGGAGGGGGTCTGGGGGGCCAGCCTGCCCCGCGCCAACGATGCCTTCGGCTTTTTCCCGCCGGCCCGCTGGTCGCCCGGACAGATTATCCGCCACGATGTGGATGTCAACCTGAACCCTGTCACCCCGCCGGGGCGCTACCAGCTGGTGGTCGGCCTGACCGGCACCCCCCAGCAGTTCCCCCTGGCCGAAGTCCAGATTCGGTGACAGTTTTGACGCCCGTCCCCCTTTGTGGTAGATTTGGGAGATTGGAGATTAGAGATTGGAGATTGGAGATTGAAGATTAATCTATCCTTCGTCCTTCGTCGTTCGTCGTTGGTCATTCGTCCTTCGTCCTTCGTCGTCTACGGTCTGCCGCTCCTCCTCGCCGTTCTGCTGACCGCCTGCACCGGAGGCGCTCTGCTGTCAAAGGTCAGCATCAGCCCGGAGGTCATCACCCCCAACGCCGACGGCCTGACCGACGTGACCCGCATCAGCTACAGCCTGTCCCGGTCGGCGGACCTGTCCATCTACCTGGTAGACAGCGAGGGCCAGCGCCATTATTTTCGCCAGAACCGCCGCCGGTCTGCCGGCGATTACCGGGTAGATTTCGGCGGGGTGGTCAACGGCTCCATGCTCCCCGATGGCGAATACACCTGGGTGGTAGAAGCGGTGGCTGATGATGGCGAGGTGGCCCGGCAGGAGGGACGGCTGGTCATCCAGAACGCCGATACGGAAAAGCCGGAACTGCAAGGCTTCAGCGTGTACCCGCAAGTCTTCACCCCCAACCAGGACGGCATTGACGACCGGGTAGACATCAACTACTATCTGACCAAAGAGGCCCAGGTATCCGTCTTTTTGATTGGGCCGGATGGCAAGACCCGCTACCCCATCGCCGAGGTGGAGCGAGACATCAAACCGGGCGAACCGGGCTTCCACACCTATGATTACGAAGGCGGGGTAGACCTGGGCGCCGACCCGCCGCCGGACGGCACGTACACCGTCTACGCTGAGGCGGTGGACAAAGTCGGCAACCGCACCGTGGTCACCAGCACGCTGACCATTGCCGAGGGCGGCGTCCCCCGCGCCGATATTGTGGGGGCACGGGTGGACTTTTACAACCCCAAAACCGGCGACAAGGTAGTGCCGCTGGGGCAAACACTGGCCTTTACCCTGACCGTGGAAAA
>RFJV01000192.1 GCA_003694775.1 Chloroflexota bacterium
CCCACCACCTTTGAGCACCTGGCCGACCTGCGGCTGATTTTCCGGGAATTCGATACCGTGGTTCTGCTGAAATTTCACCGGGTGCTGGAGCCTCTGCTGGATTTACTGGATGAACTGGGCCTCAGCGAGCACACGGTGCTGGTCGAACGGGCCTCCCATGCCGAAGGCCGGGTGGTGCGGGACGCCCGGCGTCTGCGAGATATGTCGGTGCACTATCTGTCGCTATTGATTGTACCCACCTGGAAATAAATCTGTGACATTTGTCCTGATTCTTTCTGACAAATGTCACTTACTGAATCTGACGCGCCGCGCTTATAATTAGTATTTAAAAGCATACGTGATTAGACCCGGTAGAGGTACCCGTCGCCCCGGATGGCGCGGGTGGTAACGGCGAAGTCGGTGAAAGTCCGGCGCTGTCCCGCAACTGTAACGGTTCAAAGGGCCAATGCTTAATGGGCCAATTATCAATGAGCCAAAGAGCCAATGAATCAATTGAAAATTGGCTCATTGATAATTGAAAATTGAACCGAAGCCAGGACGCCCGCCTCTACAGGCTCTATACCACCTCGTGGAAGGGGAGGGAGCGCGCCCTGCGGGCGCGGTCTACAGTCAATCGAAAGCAAAATTGTTGACTTCCCGACCTGATTCTACGGGCCGGGAATTTTTATTTTTGAAGAAATGTAGGACAACTGCTAGCAGTTGTCCTACAAAAACCGCATTTTCACAGAAGTAGCCCCGGCCGTGCCGTAGCCCCGGCATCGCTATGCCGGGCGGGATTGGAATCACCCCCCGACGGGGCATAGGGATGCCCCGTCTACGGGGTAAACGTTTATTTTCGGAGGAGGCGAAATATGCTCTTAAAGAATCCAAAACGTGCAGGTTGGTTATTGCTGGCAATATTTTTGTTCAGCGTCAGGGTGGCCTGGGCCAGAACCGGCGCAGCCCCTGTAAAAATGCACATTATGGAAGGCTACCTGCCGCTGGGATGGGCCATCTTCTGGTGGGTGGTCGCCATCCCCTTCTGGGTGATTGGCTTCCGGCAGGTGCGCCATCTCCTGCGCGACAAGCCGGAACAGCGGCTCCTGCTGGGCCTGGCCGGGGGCTTTGTGTTTGTGCTCAGCGCGCTGAAACTCCCCAGCGTCACCGGCTCTAGCAGTCACCCGACCGGCACGGGACTGGGAACCATCCTGTTTGGCCCGTTTGTGGTGGCTATCCTGGGAACCATAGCCCTGATTTTTCAGGCCTTACTGCTGGCCCACGGCGGCATTTCGACCCTGGGGGCCAACGCCATGAGTATGGCCATCGGCGGGCCGCTGGCCGCGTACGGCCTGTGGCGACTACTCAAGGGCAAAGTTCCTACGTACATCAACGTGTTTCTGGCGGCCTTTACCGCCGACCTGGCGACCTATGTTATTACCACCACCCAACTGGCCCTGGCCTTTCCCGACCCGGTCAGCGGCTTTATCGGTTCGTGGTTGACCTTTGCCGGGATTTTTGCCATTACCCAGGTTCCGCTGGCCATCGCCGAGGGAATTCTGACGGTGTTAATCTTTAATGCCTTGCAGTCAACGGCCAGCGCCGAAATGCAGCAATTGGGCTTACAGGAGGTTTAAAATGAGCGCCCAGACTCAAAAACAGCCGGCGAAATTTGGAATTGGGCTGACCCTTGTAGGAATCTTGCTGATTATATTTTTGACCGCCCTCCCCCTGGTGCTGGTCAAAGATAGCGACTTTGCGGGCTCCGACGGCGCCGGGGCCGCGGCGGTTGAAGCTATTGCACCCGACTACAACCCGAACTGGATATCCAACATCTGGGAACCGCCGGGCGGCGAAACCGAAAGCATGCTTTTTGCCCTGCAAGCCGTGGCTGGCGGCATCCTGATTGGCTACTTCTTCGGCTATATGCGCGGCCGGAAGGCAGGCCCCAGAGACAGCGAGGATTAGA
>RFJV01000790.1 GCA_003694775.1 Chloroflexota bacterium
CTCCTACGTCAAGCGCCCCGCCGATGACGAGCTGTTTCAGCTGGCCCTGCAGGGCCGCTTCTGCTACGTGCTGACCACCCGCCAGATGGGCAAGTCCAGCCTGATGATTCGGACCGCCCGCCGCCTGGAAACCCACGGCGTGCAAACCGCCATCATCGACCTGACCGAGATGGGCGCCAGCGAACCGGATACCTGGTATCTTGACCTGCTCACCGAGCTGGCCGACGAGCTGGACCTGTCGGTAGACCCCGAAGCCTGGTGGCAGGAACGGGCCGCCCTGGGCTATGTTCGCCGCTTTACCAATTTCCTGCGCGATGTTGTTCTGGCCGAAATCGAGGACCAGATTGTCATTTTTATCGATGAAATCGATACCACCCTCCGCCTTCCTTTCTCCGATGATTTTTTTACCGCCATCCGCGCCACCTACAATGCCCGCGCCAAAGACCCCGCCTTCGGGCGGCTCAGCTTCATCCTGATTGGAGTGGCCTCCCCATCAGACCTGATTAAAGACCACAGCCGCACCCCCTTCAACATCGGGCAGGGCATCAAACTGGTAGACTTTTCTCGCCAGGGCGCGTCTATCCTGCAAGACCGGCTGGAAGCCCTTTACCCTGGCCAGGGCGAGGCCGTCTTCAGCCGGGTGTACTACTGGACCGGCGGTCACCCCTACCTGACCCAGAAGATTTGCCGGGCCATCAGCGAGTCAGACGAAACCGTCTGGTCCGATGAAAAAATCGACCGCCTGATTGAACGCCTCTTCCTGTCCGACGAAGCCCGCAAGGAAACCAACCTGCAGTTTGTGCAGGACAGCATGCAGAGCCACCCTCTCAAGCGCCATATGCTGACCCTGTACCAGCGCATCTACCGGGGCGACGAAGTCCCCGAAGACGAACGGTCGCCGGTGCAGAACCAGCTCAAGCTGACCGGCCTGGTGCGCTCCGATAACGGCCTGCTCAAGGTGCGGTGCGAAATCTACCGCCGCGTCTTCAACCAGGAGTGGATAAAAGCCAATATGCCCATCGAAGTGGACGCCTCCGACTTCTTCGTGGTCGGCGGGACGGTCCGCTCCGATTCCCCCTCCTACGTCAAGCGCCCCGCCGACGATGAACTGTTCCGGCTGGCCATGGCCGGAAAGTACGGCTACGTACTCACCCCCCGGCAAATGGGCAAATCCAGCCTGATGGTGCGGACGGCCCGTCTGCTGGAACAGCAGGGGGTCCGCACCGCCATCATCGACCTGACCCGCATCGGGCGGGCGCAGGTGGAGCAGTGGTACCTGAACCTGCTGGCAGACCTGACCGAATCCCTCAAACTGCCGGTCAACCTGGAAGCGTGGTGGCAGGAAAATGCCCCGCTGGGGCCGGTCAAGAGCTTTATCCGCTTTCTGCACCGGGTGGTGCTGTCTGAAATCAGCGGGCAGGTGGTCATCTTTATTGATGAAATCGACACAACCCTCAGCCTGCCCTTCTCCGACGATTTTTTTGCCGCCATCCGGGCCGTATACAACGCCCGCGCCGAAGACCCGGAATTCAACCGGCTTTCCTTTGTTCTGTTCGGCGTTGCCACCCCCTCAGACCTGATAAAAGACCGCACCCGTGCCCCCTTCAACATTGGACAGGGCATCGACCTGGAAGATTTCAACCGCGAAAACACCCGCAGTCTCGAACAAGGACTCAAGGACATCTACCCCGAACACGGGGACGCCATCTTCAACCGCATCTACGACTGGACCAACGGGCATCCCTACCTCACCCAGAAGCTCTGTCTGGCCGCGGCAGAAATGGGCAACGGAGCCGCCCCGGTACAGCAGGTCGACGAGCTGGTACAGCGCCTCTTCCTGTCGGATGAGGCCCGCAAGGAATCGAACCTGCAGTTTATCCAGGACAGCCTGCAAACCAACCCCCGCCGGCGGCAACTGCTCCGGCTGTACCGGGAGGTGTATCTGGGAAAAACCGTTCCCGAAGATGAACGCTCCGTTGACCAGAACCAGCTCAAGCTGATTGGCCTGGTCAAGGCCGAAAACGGGGTGCTGAAAATCCGCAACGAGATTTACCGCCAGGCCTTCAACCTGGACTGGATAGACGCCAATATGCCGGTCGACTGGACGCGGCGGATTGCTATCTTCTCCACCGTGCTGGTGGTGCTCCTGATTGGCCTGGTCGGTTTTTCGCTGTTCTGGCAAAGCCAGCAGGACCGCGCCCAAACGTACATCACCCAATTCAGAAACACCACCGACCCTAACACCCGCATTTCCAGCCTGGCCGGCCTGTTCGACCTGCCCGGATTCAGTGCCCAGGCGCAACAGCTCTTTTTTGGCGAGCTGACACCGGAAGAACGGCTGAACCTCTTTTCCCAGGCCGACCCCCGGCAGGTCGGGCCACAGCTCATTACCACCGTGCAGGGACTGTACACCGTTCTGGAAAACAACGAGCGGGATAATGCCCTGCTTCAGGCGATGCTCCCTCCGCTCCAGATGGTTGACGACCCGCGGGCGGTCAATCTTCAGGTGGGCATTGAGCAGTGGCTGGAAGGCCGCCGCTTTTTCGATGCCGGACAGTACCGGCAAGCCCTGGCCTCCTACAACGTGGTCATCCGTCTGAACGACCGCAATCCCGGTGTCTATTTTGACCGGGCCCTGGCCTACACCGCCCTCGACGATATCGACAATGCCCTGTCCGACTTTGAAACCGTGCTGATGCTGGATGACACGCGCCGGCGGCGGGTCGAGCAGGTAGTGCTGAGCAATCCGGACCTGTACCACGCCGTGATTGACCGCGGCACCGCGGTTCCGGCGGTGGCCGCGCTGATTCCTACCCCCACCAACACCCCCACCCCCACCTC
>RFJV01000791.1 GCA_003694775.1 Chloroflexota bacterium
CGCCTAACATCAGCGAACTGAACGTCGCCATACAGGGAATAACCGCTGTGACCTGTCGGGGCAAGGTGAACCTCCTTTCAGTTTGGGAGTTGGGGAGTTGGGGAGTTTGGGAGTTTGGGAGTTGGAGAGTTTGGGAGTTTGGGAGTTGGGGAGTTTGGGAGTTAAAGAGTTTAGTATGATTAATCTCCAATCTCCAATCTCTAATCTCCAATCTCTAATCTCTAATCTCCCCCTCCCTACTCCTTTTTCTGCCAGTAAAATGTCCATGCCGGGGGCAGGTTCCGCCAGACCACCCGCCGTTCAATCTGGTATTGGGCGGCAAAACGGTTGATGATTTGCTGGCTGGCCCGCATGTCGGCCTTGACCCCGGCACTGCCAAAAAGATATTTCAGCCGGCCCACAAAAATATACTTTACATAGCTGAACACACCTCCTGGTTTCAACTGCTGTATCATCAGGTCCAGAATTTCCTGCACCAGTGCCGGTGGGAAGTTGGTCAGCGGCAGGCTGAAGATGATAAAATCATACCCCTCGCCAACCGGCACACGGCGGACGTCATCATTGATAAAACGCACCTCAACACCGGGTGCATCAAAGCAGGGGTCTTGCCGAAACCTCTGCTGAAGATAGGCCATCAGTTGGGGATTGATTTCTACCACTTCCAGGCGGTCACCGGGGGAAAGCAGGGGGACAATCTGGCGGGTGAACGCGCCCGTCCCCGCGCCGACTTCCAGGACACGGGCCGGGCCGGTTTTCCGGGCCAGATAAGCCGCCGCCGCTTGTCCCAAATACCGGGAGCTGGGGAGCACGGCCCCCATATGGGCAAAGTCCCGGATAAATTGGCGGAAGAACAACAGCCACTGAGCCGAAGGTGATGAAGCTGGCATTGGGGTCTCCTTAATCAAGGTAGCAAGGTTGCAAGGTAGCAAGGTTGCAGGTTGCAAGGTTGCAGGGTTGCAAGGTTGCAGGGTTGCAAGGTTGCAAGGTTGCAGGTTGCAAGACTGCAGATTTTTCAGGACTTGACACACCATTCACCATTCACTATTACATTTGCTACTGGTAGCCAAACAGCCGGCGGAAGGCCGGTTTGTACCACAGCCGTTCAAAATCCGGGTTGGCGCGGGCCAGGGAGCGGTTGTCTTCGTTCAGTTCGATGGCCTGAGCCAGCCAGCGGACCGCGGCATCGTCCTGCTCCAGCAGGGCCAGGACACAGGCTTTGTAGTAGACCGCGCTGTCGTTGTCGGGGTCCAGCTGGACGGCCCGGTCAAAATCCTTGAGCGCGGCGGGGTAGCTTCCGAGCTGGTAGTGCACCACCCCCCGGCTGTGACAGGCCGCGGCGTCTTCCGGGTCCAGTTCCAGCACCCGGTTGAAATCTTCCAGGGCCAGGGCGTACTCTTCCAGGTTGTAGTAAGCCCGTCCGCGGTTGTACAGGGCCACCAGGTCGTCCGGGTCCAGCTCCAGCACGCGGGTGTAGTCGCTGACCGCCTGCTCATAATCACCCAGAACATCATAGGCCGCGGCGCGGGCCGCGTACGCGTCCGGGTCGTCCGGCTGAAGCCGGATTGCCCGGCTGTAATCCTTGACCGCCTGCTGGTAGTTCCCCAACTGGTAGTAGGCCAGCCCCCGGTTCCGGTAAGTCGCCGGGTTGCTGGCATCCAGCCGCAGAGCCTGGTTGTAATCCTCAATGGCTCGCTGGTAATCCCCCTGCTTGAAGTAGGCATTGGCGCAGTTGTTGTAAATGGCCGGGTCGTCCGGGTTGAGGCGGATGGCCTGGGTAAAGTCTTCGATGGCCGAGGCCACCGCGCCCTGCCGCATATAGACAATTCCCCGGCTGTGATAGTAGGCCGCCTGACGCGGGTCGAGCAGAATAGCCTGGGTAAAATCAGCCACGGCCTCTGCCAGTTGATGGTGATTGGCGTACACACTGCCCCGGTAGTGGTAGGTATCGGGGTCGTCCGGGTTCAGCTCCAGGGCGCGGGTGAAATCGGCAATGGCCTCCGGGTAGTTCTGCAGAGCGGCGTGGGCCAGTCCCCGGTTCTGCAGATAGGCCACCTCATCCTCCCGAAGCCGGATAGCCTGAGTGTACTGCTCCAGGGCGTCGGCATAACGGCCCTGACGGGCATAAGCCAGGCCGAGATGGTAGAAAGCATCCGGGTCGTCGGGATTGAGCCGGACGGCCTGTTTGAAGTCGTCGATGGCCCGCAGATAGTCATTCTGTTGGGCATAGGCCAGACCGCGCTGGTAAAAGCAGGCCGCCTGCTCCGGGTCTAGCTGGATGGCCTGGGTAAAATCGTTGATGGCTCTGGCCGGCTGGCCCTGCTCCATCATCACCAGACCGCGGTAGTAAAAGGCGGCCGCGTTCTGGGGCCGCAGGCGAATGGCCTGATTGAAATCGCGCCCCGCGTCGGCCAGCCGCTTCTGCCGCAGGTAGACCTGCCCCCGGAAGAAGAGGGCATCGACCTGCCGGGGATTGATTTCCAGCGCGGCGTCGAAATCGGCCAGGGCCAGGGGGTCGTTATTGAGATGGAAATGGGCCGCGCCGCGCTGGGTGAGGGTAAAGGCATCGTTGGGATGAAGCTCCAGCGCCCGGTTGAAGTCGGCCACGGCCTCTACGTAGTTCTGCATCCGCAGGTGGGCCAGTCCCCGGTAGCGGAACAGACGGGCCGGCACGGGGTCCGGGCTGAGACTAATGGCCTGGTCGTAGTCGGCAATGGCCCGGACGTGCTCCCCGCGGCGACTGCGGGCCAGGCCGCGGTTCACGTATGCCTCCACCATTTCCGGCTCCAACTGCAGAGCGGCATTGAAGTCGGCAATGGCCTGCTCATACTCCGACAGGCCGGAATAGGCCCGCCCGCGTTCGTTGAGCAGGTCTGCCCGGTCCGGTTCCAGGGCCAGGGCCTGGGCAAAATCATCACCGGCGCGGGCGTAGTCGCCTCGCCGGCTGTAAATCAGCCCCCTTTGCTTCAGCACTTCCACCCGCAGGTGGTCATCGCTGGCGTGGGCCAGGGCCTGGTTGAAATCCTGCAGGGCCTGGGCCTCGTTGTCCTGCCGGACGTGGGCCACCCCCCGCCAGTAGAACGCCTCGGCGTGGGTGGGGTCCAGCCGGAGCACCTGGTTCAGGGCCTCGATGGCCTCCAGCGGCTGGTCCAGCTCCAGGTGGGCCAGGGCAGACTGGAAGATGACCGGCAGGTCATTGGGCCGCAAACGCAGGGCCTGCCGGTAATCCTCCAGGGCAAAGCGGTAGTTCTGCTGTTGGGCATAGGCCAGCCCGCGATGGTAAAAGGCGTCGGCCGCGTCCGGGTCCAGGACGATGGTTTCATTGAAATCGGCGATGGCCTGAGACAGGTCGCCCTGCTGAACGTGGGCCAGGCCGCGGCGGAAGCGGGCCTCGGCCAGCCGCGGGTGCAGGGCCAGGGCCTGGTTGAAATCGTCGATGGCCTGGGGCAGGTTGCCCTGCGCGGCGTGGAGCGCGCCGCGGCGGGTAAACATCCGGGCGACCCGCTCCGCCGGCGGCTCGTCCGGGGGCCACAGGTCCGGCAGGGGAAGCGACCGGCGAAGGGACGGTGCGGCCAGCCGCAGGGCCTGGTCAAAGTCGGCCAGGCCGCGGGCCGGGTCGTCCAGGTAAATGTGGGCCTGCCCGCGCAGGTCGTACAGGAAAGCCAGCGAGAGCAGGGTATCGTCGTTCTCCTCAAAGAGGGACAGGGCCTGGTCGAAATCTTCCACGGCACGGGCATACTCGTTCTGCCAGAAAAGGGCCGCGCCGCGGCGCAGGTGCAGGTCGGGCTGGTTGGGCTGGAGGCGGATGGCCTGGTTGAAATCCTCTACCGCCCGGCTGAACTGCCCCTGCCGGACAAAGGCCTGCCCGCGCAGGGCAAAAATGTCGGCCTGGTTGGGCAGAAGGCGGGCCGCGGTATCCAGGTCGGAAATGGCCTGGTCGACCTGCCCCCGGCGGAGGTAGATGCGCCCGCGCTGGAGGTACGCCTCGGCCTGGTCGGGCAGAAGGCGGATAGCCTGGTCCAGGTCTGACAGGGCACGGTCGTCGTTGTTCTGGGCCAGATAGGCCAGACCGCGCTGAAGGTAAGCCGGGCCGTTCTTGATGTCCAGCTTGAGGGTGTGGGTAAAATCCTCCACCGCCTGGGGGTAGTTGCCCAGGGCGGCGTGGGCCTCGCCGCGGCGGGCGTAGTAGGCGGCGTTGTTCGGAGCCAGGCGGATGGCCCGGTCCAGGTCGTCCACGCCGCGGCGAAGCTCCTGCCGGCGCAGATAGACGAGACTGCGGCGGTAGAAGAGGTCGGGGTCGTCGGGCAGGAGGCGGGCGGCCCGGTCAAAGTCGTCCAGGGCCGGCTGGAGGTCATCCATCTGCAGGTAAGCCAGCCCGCGCTGTTTGAACGCCTCGCCCATCCGGGGGTCGAGGCTGACGGCCTGGCTGAAGTCGTCGATGGCCTGGGTGTACCGGCCCTGCTGAAGGTGGAGCAGACCGCGGCGGAAGTAGAAATCGCCGCGGCGGCTGTCAAGGCTGATGGCCTGGTTGTAATCTTCCAAAGCGCGGTCGGGCCGGGCTTCCGGCGCGTCGACCAGCACATTGGCCCGGTTGAAGTAGTATTCCGCCCCCGCGGGTGACAGGCGGACCGCCTGGTTGAACGACTCCAGGGCCGGTTCGTACTCCTGCAGGGCGGCAAAGGCCAGACCGCGGGCGTTGTAGACCGCGGCATCGTCGGGGGCGTGCTTGAGGGCCTGGTCAAAATCGGCGATGGCATCGAGCGGGCGCTGGAGGGCCAGCAGTGCCTGCCCGCGGTGGACGTAGAGGTCGGGCCGGTTGGGGAGCAGTTCCAGGGCACGGGTAAAATCTTCTACCGCGGCGTCGGCCCGGTCCTGGGCGGCGAGGGCCTGTCCGCGCTGGAACAGCAGGTCGGGGTCATCGGGGTTCAGCTCCAGGGCGCGGGTAAAATCTTCCCCGGCGCGGGAATAGTCCTTTTGACCGGCCCGTGCCCGTCCGCGGGCGGCAAAGAGGGCCGGGTCGTCGGGCCGGAGGGCCAGGGCCTGGGTCAGGTCGTCGGCGGCACGGGCAAAGTGTCCCTGGGCCATCTGGGCCTGTGCCCGTCCGTACAGAGCGTCGGCCTGGAGGGCGGACGAAGCGGCGTGCTCCAGGGCCTGGGTGAAGCTCTGCACCGCCTCGGGATAATCGGCCAGGGCCAGGCAGACCTGCCCGCGGCGCAGGCTGGCGCTGGCGTCGGCAGGGTTGAGGTCAATGGCCCGGTCAAAATCTTCGATGGCCCGGCGGAGACGGGCGGTCTGGTCGGGCAGGAGGTCGGGGTGGTCGGCGAAGAGGCCGCCGCGATGGTAGTAAGCCTGGGCCAGGTCGGGGTTGAGGGCGATAGCCCGGTCAAAATCCTGCAGGGCGCGGTCGGCCTGGTGCAGGTCGGCCAGAGTTTGGCCGCGCAGGAGCAGGGTTTCCGGGTCGTTGGGGGCCAGCTCCAGAGCACGGTCGAAATCGGCCAGTGCCCGGTCGAAGTTCCGGGCGCGGCGGTGGAGCCGTCCCCGTTCGCGGTAGGCGGCGGCGTTCTGGGGGTCCAGGCTGATACTGCGGTCGAAATCGGCCAGTGCCCGGTC
>RFJV01000193.1 GCA_003694775.1 Chloroflexota bacterium
ACGTCGATAGAGCCGATGATGGTGACCAGGTCGGAGATGAGGCCATCGCGGGCCATGGTGTCGGTAGCCTGCAGGTTCACAAAGGACGGGCCGCGCACCCGCAGACGGTAGGGAACGGCGGTGCCGTCGCTTATCAGGCCAAACCCCAGCCAGCCCTTGGGGTTTTCGCCGATGGCGTACACCTGCCCGGCAGGCGGACGGTAGCCTTCGGTGACCAGCTTGAAATGATGAATGAGCGATTCCATGCTGGTGGTAATTTCCTCGCGCGGCGGCAGGGCCACCTTGCGGTCTGCGGTGCGGTAAGGACCGGGCTGGAGTTTGTCCAGGGCCTGCTCGATAATCCGCATGCTCTGGCGCATCTCGTACACCCGGAGCACGTAGCGGGCGTAGCTGTCGCCCTCGGTCATGGTGGGCACGTCAAAATCGAACTGGTCGTAGCCGGAGTAAGGCTGGGCCTTGCGCAGGTCAAGCCCCACCCCGCTGGCCCGGAGCATCGGCCCGGTGACCCCCAACGCCACGGCCTCATCCCCCGACAGGTAGCCCACTCCCTTGAGCCGGCTCAGCCAGACCGGGTTGCGGGTCAGCATAGTCTCGTAATCCCGCATGTATTCATCAAATTCCCGCAGGAAAGCCCGAACCGCATCCTTGAACGCACCCGGTAACGGCCAGCGCAGACCCCCTACGCTGAAGTAGCTGGTGGTCATCCGCGCCCCGCAAACCATCTCGAAGATGTCCAGAATGCGTTCCCGCTCCTGGAAGCAGTACATCAGCAGGGCGTGAATAGTACCGCTGACATCCATCGCGTGGGTTCCCAGCCAGACCAGGTAGCTGGCCAGGCGCTGAAGCTCGGCCAGAATGACCCGCGTATACTGGGCATATTCCGGGATGTCCACGCCCAGCAGTTTTTCCACCGCCAGCACATAGGCCAGATTGTTGTTCATGGCCGCGGTGTAGTCCATCCGGTCGCAGTAGGGGATGAACTTTTCGTACCGCTTGTTTTCCCCGGTCTTTTCAAAGCCGGAATGGAGATAGCCCAGCTCCGGGGCCACCCTGACCACCGTCTCGCCGTCCAGCTCTACCGCCAGCCGGAGAACCCCGTGCGTGGCCGGGTGCTGTGGCCCCATATTGATGACCATGTGATTTTCGGTATCAATTCCGGGCGGCAGTTCGGTCAGCGACGAGGGCGCGGCCATAATCTGCTTGCCCAGGTGGGCAAAACGGGGATTGTTCCGGTCGTGGCTGAAGTAGACCGGCTCGCCGCCGAGGGGATAATCCTTGCGCAGGGGATGCCCTACCCAGTCATCGGGCATAAGGATGCGCCGCAACCAGGGATGCCCGTCGAACTGAATCCCCATCAAATCATACGTTTCCCGCTCCAGCCAGTTGGCCGTGGGCCAGACATCCACTACCGAGGGGAGAGCCGGCAGGCCGTCTGAGGAGTCTGGCGCGGGCGCGTCGACCACCAGCCGCAGAAAGCGGTTGTGCGGAATGGAGTACAATTCGTAGCTTACGGCAAACCGGGGCGACTGTCCCAGCTTCAGACGGTCAATGCCGTACAGGTCGACCAGCAGGTTGTACCGAAAATCCTCGTCGTCGCGCAGGAACAGGGCCACCTCGTGAAGCCGGGACGCGTCCACGTGGACGGTCGTTTCACCGCGAAAAGAGGAATGCCCCTTGACAGCCTGCGGGAACCGGGTTTGCAGTTTGTCGATATTGTGTGTCATTCCCTGATGCCCAGTTTGGTTTCTGCCTTGATTTTCTTCTGCAGTAGGGTTAGCGCGTAAAAGAGGGCCTCCGGACGGGGTGGACAGCCCGGTACATACACGTCAACGGGCAGGATTTTGTCGACCCCCTGCACGATGGCGTAGTTATTGAACGGGCCGCCGCAGGAGGCGCAGTCTCCCATAGCAATGACCCATTTCGGGTCGCTCATCTGGTCGTACAGCCGGCGGATGACCGGGGCCATTTTGTTCGACACCCGCCCGGACACAATCAGCAGGTCGGCCTGCCGGGGCGACGCCCGGAACACTTCTGCGCCGAAGCGGGCAATGTCGAAGCGGGGCATGCCGGCGGTAATCTGCTCAATGGCACAACAGGCCAGCCCAAACAGCAGAGGCCACACCGAGTTGGCCCGCCCCCAGTTGACCAGGTCTTCCAGCCGGGCCAGTGCAATGCCCAGACTGCCGGTTTTCCCCTGCGCCTTTGCCGCTTCGATTTCCTCCATAGTAGGCAGTCGCCCAGGCGTTACTTCCATTTGAAAGCCCCTTTCTTCCAGATGTAGATGTAGCTTTCTACCAGCAGAAAGGCAAAGATGGCTATCTGCACCAGCCCGTACCATTTCAGGTCCCAAAACAGCACGGCCCAGGGGTAGAAAAACAGCACTTCAATATCGAACAGGATAAAGACCATGGCGACGATATAATACTGGACCGGGACCCGGCGACGGGCATCACCGTAGGAGAGCTTACCGGATTCGATGGTGTCGGACTTGGCGGGGTTGGGACGCCGCGGGCCGAGATAGTGCGGCAAAACAAGGGCAAAGGCGGCAATAAAAGTAGCAACCAGCAGGTAAATCAGGATAGGTACGTAATCAGACGGCACGGATAAAAGCTCCTTTATCCCAGATGCTATCTCCCCCAATAATTCGTAAAGTTTATCACAAGGCTGGCATGTTGTCAAAAGCAGTTATAACCGGCCCGACAAAAAAATACGCCGCGGAGAAATCCCCACGGCGTCATAAAGCACCAGCCGGCTGTTTAACAGCACCGCATCCCCACTTATCGCGAATTTTACAGCCGGTCTGATAAACCATTCCTTAACAATATTAAATCCCTATGTCGATATTGTCAACCTTAAACTCCCCCTAGGGTGCGTTTCAAATTTTTGACGGATATTTTGTCGGGTCAGCCTTGAATTGAAAT
>RFJV01000194.1 GCA_003694775.1 Chloroflexota bacterium
ACAGCCAGGAAGAAATGGCCCAGGCCATTCTGGACACGGTGGCCCGGAACGGGCACGAAGCATGCTACATCCGCCCCCTGGTCTTCCGGGGGTACGAAGTACTGGGCGTTGACCCGCGTCCCTGTCCGGTAGAGGTCATCATTGCCACGTGGGAATGGGGGGCATACCTGGGCGCCGAGGCGCTGGAGAAAGGCGTCGATGTGGCAGTGAGCAGTTGGCGGCGGATGGCCCCCGACACCCACCCGGCAATGGCAAAAACCGGGGGAAATTACATCAATTCCCAAATGACGGTGATGGAAGCCAAACGCCACGGCTATACCGAGGGCATTATGCTGGATATCCAGGGGTATGTCAGCGAAGGAAGCGGCGAAAATATCTTTGTCGTCATCGACGGGCAGATATTTACCCCGCCGGTCGGCAACTCCATTCTGACCGGCATTACCCGCGGCTTTGCCATTACCCTGGCCAAAGAAAAAGGCTACCCGGTGATTGAACAGCAAATCCCCCGCGAAATGCTGTACATTGCCGATGAAATCTTCTTTACCGGCACCGCGGCAGAAATTACCCCGGTGCGCAGTGTAGACGGCGTTACCATTGGGTCCGGCAGTCGCGGGCCGGTGACCGAAGCCATCCAGCGGGAGTTTTTCGGCATCATCTCCGGTGAAATCGAAGACCGCCACGGCTGGCTGACCCCCGTGCACCGTGCCGGTAAATAATCGACTTTTCGCCGAAGCTGTGTTATAATAGGCATAGTTTCGACCCGCCTCCGGCTGGTCAGCCAGCAGGAGGCGGCGCTTGAGGTTAGATATGTTCTCCAGGCAGATTGTCATCAACAGAGGTCGGGGCCGCGGCATTGGGCCGCTTTGCCTGCTTTTGAATCTCGACGGCAACCTTAGTGGGCCAGCGCGCCTCCCGGTCCGGCCTCTCCCCCTGCGGGGGGAATGACGAAATATCCTTGCCCTGTTCCAGGCCGGTCGGGAGACCGGCCTTTTTGTTGAGCTTTTCCGGCGGCAAACCACGGCCCCGGTTCCGGCAGTAGATTCATCGCTTCAAGACATCCTTTAACGGAGTTCAGACCATGACAGAAAAGTACGACCCCAGCGTCATCGAGAAAAAATGGCAGGCCCGGTGGGAAGCCGACGGTCTTTACCGGGCTGTGCGCGACGAAAACAAACCCAAGCACTACGCCATGACCATGTATCCCTACCCCAGCGGCGACCTGCACATGGGCCACTGGTACGCCATGGCCCCCAGCGACGCCCGTGCCCGCTGGATGCGCATGCGCGGCTACAACGTTCTCTTCCCAATGGGCTTCGACAGCTTTGGCCTGCCGGCGGAAAACGCGGCCATCAAGCGGGGCATCCACCCCAAGGAATGGACCTACGCCAACATCGAGCGGATGCGCAAGCAGTTGCGCTCGATGGGCGCGATGTTCGACTGGTCGCGGGAATGCATCACCTCCGACCCCAGCTACTACAAATGGACCCAGTGGTTCTTCCGCAAATTCTACGATATGGGCCTGGCTTACAAAAAGAAGGCCCCGGTAGACTTCTGCCCCACCTGCAACACCACCCTGGCCCGCGAACAGGTGTGGGGAGAAGACCGCCACTGCGAGCGGTGCGGCACGCCGGTCATCAAAAAAGACCTGGAGCAGTGGTTCTTCAAAATTACCCAATATGCCGAGGAACTGCTGGACTTCTCCAAACTCAACTGGCCCGAACGGGTACGGGCTATGCAGACCAACTGGATTGGCCGCAGTGAAGGCGCAGAAGTGGTCTTCAAAACCGAAAAGGGGCATGACCTGCCCATCTTCACCACCCGGCCCGACACCCTGTGGGGCGCGACCTTCATGGTTCTGGCCCCGGAACACCCCCTGGTTCCAGAACTGACCACCGACGACCGCCGGGCCGAGGTGGAAGCCTATATCGAGCAGGCCACCCGCCAGACCGAAATCGACCGGCTGTCCACGGAAAAGGAAAAAACCGGCGTTTTCATCGGGGCATACGCCATCAACCCGGTCAACAACGAGCGCATCCCCATCTGGATTGCCGACTACGTTCTGATGACCTACGGAACCGGGGCCATTATGGCTGTTCCCTGCGGCGACGAGCGCGACTTTGAATTCGCCCAGAAGTACAACCTGCCCATTCCGGTAGTGGTCGCCCCCAAAGACTGGGACGGCCAGCCCTTTACCGAAGCCTATACCGGCCCCGGCGTGATGGTCAACAGCGGGCCGTTTACCGGCTTTCCCACCATCGGCAAGTACAGCCTGGACGAGTGGACCCCGGAGCTGGCCGAACAGTACGGCCTGCCCGCAGACCTGACCCCCGAAACCGAAGGCCGGCACGCGGTGACCCGCTGGCTGGAGGAGCAGGGAATCGGCAAATTTGCCGTGACCTACCGTCTGCGCGACTGGCTCATCAGCCGCCAGCGGTACTGGGGATGCCCCATTCCCATGATTGACTGCCCCACCTGCGGGGTGGTTCCCGTCCCCTACGAGGACCTGCCCGTGCTCCTGCCCGAAGACGTGGAATTTATGCCCACCGGCGAGTCGCCCCTGAAGTTCCACGAAGGCTTCAAAAAGGTCACATGCCCGCAGTGCGGCGGTCCCGCGGAACGGGAAACCGATACGATGGACACCTTTATGTGCTCCAGCTGGTACCAGTACAGCTACATGGACCCCCACTGGAAAGACGGCGAAAAACTGTCGGCGGACGATATTCCCTACAACCCGGAAGAAGGGGCCTACTGGCTCCCGGTTGACCAGTATACCGGCGGCATTGAGCACGCCACTATGCACCTGCTGTATACCCGCTTCTTCACCAAAGCAATGCGCGATATGGGGGTGGTCAATTTTGACGAGCCGATGACTTCGCTGTTCAACCAGGGCATCATTCTGGGCGAAGACCGGGAAAAGATGAGCAAGAGCCGCGGCAACGTGATTGCCCCGGACGACCTGGTTCAGCAGTACGGCGCGGATACGGTGCGCGGCTACCTGATGTTCGGCTTCCGCTGGGACCAGGGCGGCCCGTGGGACAGCACCGGTATTCTGGGTGTCCAGCGCTTCCTGGAACGGGTCTGGGAGCTGGTGACCGGTCCCAAACCGGAGGCCGGCAGTCAGACCGCGTCTGAGTCAGAGGTGCGCGACCTGCGCCGCAAACAGCACCAGGCCGTTCGCCGGGTGACCAACGACCTGGAGGAGTTCAGCTTCAATACGATGGTCGCCGGGCTGATGGAGTACACCAATGCCCTGATAGAATTCAAGGCCAAAACCCCGGCCCTGACCCACACCCCGGCCTGGGACGAAGCCATCCGGACGCTGGTCTTGCTGATGGCTCCCGGCTTCCCCCACATTGCCGAAGAGATGTGGGAACGGCTGGGCCAGCCGTACAGCGTACACCAGCAGTCCTGGCCCACGTGGGATGAAGAAATTGCCAAAGAAGATGTCATCGAAATTGCCGTCCAGGTCAACGGCAAGGTGCGCGACAAGCTGACCCTGCCGGCGGAAGTAGACGCCGAAACCGCCAGGTCGCAGGCGCTGGCCGCGCCCGGCGTGCAGAAATATCTGGCCGGTAAAACACCTGTCAAAGTGATTTACGTACCGGGCAGGCTGGTCAATATTGTGGTAAAATAAAAGCAACGGTGCAGGCAAAATCCGCAGGGCGACATTCTGCCGCCCTGCCTCGAAGGGCAGATAGGTATGGTGGTACAGGCCGTCGCTAAAAAACATACCGCCGCACAGGCAGATACCCCACCCCCTCCGCCGCTCCAGCCGGGGGACCATCTGACGCGGGCAGAATTCGAGCGTCGCTACCGGGCACACCCCGAAATCAAAAAAGCAGAACTGATTGACGGAGTGGTCTATATGCCTTCACCAGTACATCATAAGTTACATGGTACGCCTCACTTCAATATTATCACCTGGCTTGGAGTTTATCGAGCGGGAACACCTGGCGTTGAAGGAAGCGATAACGCCACGGTGCGGCTGGATTTTGAAAACGAGGTCCAGCCCGACGCGCTTCTGCGTCTGGAAGCGGAACGAGGCGGGCAGTCGCAGGTCAGTGCAGATGATTTTCTGGAAGGTCCGCCGGAGCTGGTAGTTGAAATTGCCGCCAGCAGTGCCAGCTACGATATGTACAACAAAAAGCGGCTGTACGCCCGCTGTGGGGTGAAGGAATACCTGGCGATTCAGATGTATGAACAGAAAATCGACTGGTTTGTTCTGCGTGAAGGCGTTTTTGAAACCATCGCTCCGTCCGAAGATGGGGTACTGTGCAGTGAGGTGTTTCCCGGCCTGTGGCTCAAACCGGAGGCCTTTTGGGAAGGGAACCTGGCCGAGATGTTAGCCGTTCTGCAAAAAGGACTGGCCTCTCCAGCCCATCAGGAATTTGTGCAAACCCTGGAAAAAACCGCCAGCCAGACCAATGAATAACAAACTCCTTTCCGCCCTGGAAACCGAACGCCGCTACATTGCCAGAGAACTTCACGATACGCTGGCCCAGACCAGCCTGCAGTTGGGACTGCAGGTCAACCTGGCCCTGAAACTGCTGGAAGGCGGTGATATGGACCAGCTATCCGGCCTGCTGAAGGAACTTGCCGGGCAGTCGGAGAAAATTTCCCGGCAGGTACGGGAACTGATTGCCGACCTGCGCCCGCCGGAAATCGAACCGGATGCCGCCCTGCCCGACCTGCTGGCAAAGCTGATTGACACCCATCACCAGCGAGGGGGGCCGCCGGTGGAATTCCATTTTGAATGGACGGCTCCTTACCCGGTTGAGGATGAACCGGCACGGCTGGCTTTTTACCGGCTTTGTCAGGAAGCCCTGCTCAACATCCGGAAGCACGCTCGCGCCAGTACAGTCCATTTTATGCTCACGCAAGATGA
>RFJV01000195.1 GCA_003694775.1 Chloroflexota bacterium
CCGTTAAAAACGGGTTAAATTCGGTTAAAATTAGCCGTTTTGAGTGCGTTTTAACGCACTTTTTGTACCAGCCGATGATTTCAATCATCGGTTAAAGGCTCCGGCGGAGTCACCGTTCCCAAATTTCACCGGCTCATTGGGACGACCCGCGGGTGCGGAATTTCCGCCTGGATTTGCAGACCGCCATCCGGTACATTCCGCAGGCGGAGCCGCCCGCCCATCAGGGCGACCCGCTCACTCATTCCCAGCAGGCCGTAATGCCCCCGGCTCGACAGGATAGACAGGTCAAAATTGTCGCTCAAGCCTTTGCCGTTATCCGTAATGGTAATCATCAGCAGACGGGGTGATGTATGTTTGAGGGTAATCGTTACTCTGGTAGCATCGGCGTGCTTGCGAACGTTGCTCAGCCCTTCCTGCACAATCCGGAAGATAGACAGCTCAATCGGTTCCGGCAGGCGGCCCAGATGCTCGTCCAGCTCCAGGGTCAGGGCAATGCCGGTCCGTTCGCTCCATTCGCGGGTGTAAGACTGCAAGGCCGCACCGAGGCCCAGGCTGTCGATGGTCGGCGGGCGCAGATTGCCGCAGATGCGCCGCAGGTCAGACACCATCATCCGGATGCTGTCCCGGATGTCGGCCAGCTCCGCGGTGACCATTTCCGGGTCCTGTACGTGGGAGGCCAGCTCTTCAAGCTGGTAGTTCACGCTCAGCAGGTCCTGAATAACCTGGTCGTGCAGTTCGCGGGCCAGCCGCTTGCGCTCCTCTTCCCGTTCGGTCAGGAGCCGGCGCTGGGCGGCCTGCAGGGCCATATTGGCCTGGTCCAGAGCTTCCACCTGTTCGGCCAACTGCTCCACCAACTGCTGGTTGAGGTGGTCTCGCTCTACCAGGTTCTGCTCCAGCAGGACCTGCTTGTGCCGCAGTTTTTCCGCCTGGGCGCGGGCCTGGTAGTAGCTGTCGAGCGCCCAGATAGCCGGCGTGAGCTGGTCTTTACTGGGCGCGCCGACCATCTCGGCTACAATTTCTTCCCGGTTGGTTTCATCGGTGCGGTGTTCGGCCACACAGTGGCCTTTCCGCAGGGTGATGATGCGGTCCGTTACGGCAAAAAGATGCTCAATATTCTTGCTGGCAAAAATCACCGCCGTTCCCTGACTGCGCCACACCTCAATCAGCGACAGCAACCTCTGCTGGTAAGTGTAGCTGAGCAGGACGGTCGGCTCATCGACAAAAATCAGCCGGGCAGGGTTCACCATCGCCTGGGCAATGGCGACCAACTGCCGCTGTTCGCTGGACAGGTTCGACACCTTGATTTCCAGGGACGGGAAAAACACGCCCAGGCGGTCCAGAATTTGCCGGGCCTGCTCCAGCATTTGCCAGCGGTTGGGCAGTTTGAGCAGGTGGTTTCTTTGGGGCCAGCCCCGTTCCCGACCCAGAAAGATATTGCTCAGAATATCCAGATTATCGGCCAGGCTGGGTTCCTGGTGAATGACCTCTATCCCCAACTGGCGGGCCTTGACCGGCGGCTGGATGCGCCGCCCGTCAAAGTAAATATCGCCCCAGGTGGGCGTGTACAGGCCCGATATGACCCCGGCCAGCACGGTTTTACCCGACCCGCTCCGCCCGGCCAGGCCGACCACCTCGCCGGGATGTATCTCAAAGCTTATCTGGTGCAGGGCGGTCAGCGTGCCGAACTTTTTGGAAAGATTGATGACTCGTAACAGCGGTTCCAATCCCCAATCTCCCAATCTCTAATCTCCCAATCTCGACCCCTCTGCCGCAGACACAAAAGGCCCGCGGGCAACGGCGGGCCTTTTGAAAACACGTCGAAGGGAAGGTCAGGCCAAACCGGATTGACTGCGGCTCTGCCGCGACAGCGCGTCGACCAGGACGGCGATAAGCAGAACCAGACCGGTGACCACAAACTTTACGCCGGAACTCAGCCCCAGCAGGCCCATGCCGTTTTCCACGCTGGCAATGACCAGCGCCCCCAAAACGGCACTGGAAACCCGTCCGCTCCCACCGAACAGGCTGGTCCCGCCGATAACGGCCGCGGCGATAGAGTTCAGCAGGAGGTTGCCGCCGCCGGCCGCGGTATCTACCGAGCGCAGGCGAGAGGCCAGAATGATGCCGCCAAAGCCGGCCATCACACTGGATATCATAAACACAATCACCCGGATGCGTTCCACCGGAATACCGGCCCGCCGGGCGGCTTCTTTGTTGCCGCCAACCGCGTAAACGTAGCGGCCAAACGGGGTTCGGGTTGCCAGGAAAGACAGGCCCGCCAGGAACACCAGCAGGATGACCCCCACAAAAGGCACGCCCCGGTCCTGGTTGGCTACGTACACTACAATCCCCGACAGTACCGCCAGGCCTACAATCTGGGCAATCACAATCACCATCGGCGTAACGGGCAGGTTGTGCCGCTGGCGGTTCAGCACATGCCGGACCTGCACCACGGCAAAACCACCGACCGCGGCTACGGCAATAATCCAGCCCCAAACCGCGGGCAGAAAATAGTTGGCAATGCCAATGATAACTTTATCCTGAATAATCACCGTTCCCGCGCCGCCAATCATAATCAGCACCACGCCGTTCCAGGCCAGCAGACCGGCCAGGGTGACCACAAACGACGGCACCTGGAAGCGGGTGACAATCAATCCCTGAAACAGACCAATCCCGGCCACGGCCAGCAGGGCCAGGCCCATCGCCGCGTACCAGGGCCAGCCGGAAGGCTCTCTCAGCAGAAGGGTCATCGTCACCGCGGCCACCGCGCTAACGTACCCAATCGACAGGTCGATTTCGCCCAACAGCAGGACAAACACCACCCCGTAGGCAATGGTGGTGATACCGGCCATCTGGACTATCAGGTTCACAAAGTTGCGGGCGGTCAGAAAGTTCTCGTTCTGCCACTGAAAAATCACCGCAATCAGCAGTAATCCCAGAATAATGGGAATAGACCCCAGGTCGCCGGAGCTGACCCGCTTGATGTAGTTTTGAATGTATTCTGCCGGTGTGATTCGAGCCTGGCTTGCCAGTAAGGCGCTTTTCTGGGTTGATTCTTTCACACTCATTCTTCTACCACCATCCCCGGGACGTGGGACAACGTCCCTGCTGTGATTGCATGCACCACTTCCTGTTGGGTTGTTTCCGAGGCCACAAATTGGGCCACCTTCTGCCCCAACCGCAGAACGGTAATGCGGTCGGCTACTTCAAAAATATCGTGCAGGTTGTGGGAAATCAGGATGACCCCCAACCCCTTGTCGGCCAGGCGGCGCACCAAATCCAGCACCTGACGGGTTTGGGCGACCCCCAGGGCCGCGGTCGGCTCGTCCAGAATGACCAGCCGGGAATTGCGCATCACCGCTTTGGCAACGGCAATGGCCTGGCGCTGACCACCCGACAGGCTGGCAACCGGCAATCGCACCGACCGCAAGGTCGTCACCGAGAGAGAATCCAGGGTGGCAACGCATTCCTTTTCCATGCTGGCTTCATCCAGCCGCCAAAAGCTTTTCTTCTTTTCCCGTCCCAGGAACATATTGGCGACCACATCCAGGTTGTCGGCCAGAGCCAGGTCCTGGTACACCACCTCAATACCCAGGGCCGCGGCATCGCGAGGGCCGTGGATGGTCACCTTGTTCCCGTCAAAATAGATTTCGCCTTCGTCAAAGGGGTAGATACCGGCAATGCCTTTAATCAGGGTAGACTTGCCGGCCCCGTTATCGCCAACCAGGGCCATCACCTCGCCGGCGCGGGTTTCAAAATCCACCTTCGACAGCGCTTGCACCGCGCCAAATCGCTTGGATACGCCTCTCAATTCCAGCAACGGATGGTCTGCCAATTTCCTTGCTCCTTTATTACCACCGTATTTTTCAATAATATACCAACTTGGGGGCGCAGACAAGCCGCGCCCCCAAGTTTTGGGTTTATTTACCGGTTTTCAGGGCAGAACTGTTCGAACTCGCCCACGCAGATTTCATCCCAGGTGCGGAAGCCATCGGCGATGACGGTTTCGGCGATGTTGTCCTTGGTGACGGCCAGGGGGGTGAGCTTGACGAAGGGGATGTCGTTCTGGCCGTTGTTGATGGTGTCGTTGGCGATGCTGGCCACATCTTCGCCCTTGAGC
>RFJV01000196.1 GCA_003694775.1 Chloroflexota bacterium
CCGTTAAAAACGGGTTAAATTCGGTTAAAATTAGCCGTTTTGAGTGCGTTTTAACGCACTTTTTGTACCAGCCGATGATTTCAATCATCGGTTAAAGGCCGACCACGGTTTAATGCAGAGCTACCGTCCGGCAAACATTTTACCAATTTTACCATTTCCGGAGGGAAATATGTCTAAAGCAGATATTGGCCTGATTGGCCTGGCCGTTATGGGCCAGAACCTGGTGCTGAACATGGACGACCACGGCTTTACCGTGGCTGTGTTCAACCGCACCGTCTCCAAGGTTGATGATTTCATCAACGGCAACGCAAAGGGGACCAAAGTTATCGGCACCCATTCCCTGGAAGAGCTGGTCAGCGTGCTCAAGCGGCCGCGGCGGGTGATGCTGATGGTCAAAGCCGGCCCGGCGGTGGATAAGTTCATCGACATGCTCATCCCCCTGCTGGAAGAAGGCGACATCATCATCGATGGCGGCAACTCCAACTACCGCGACACCATGCGCCGCACCGAGTACGTAGAATCAAAGGGTCTGCTGTACGTGGGAACCGGCGTTTCCGGCGGTGAGGAAGGCGCCCGGCACGGCCCCTCGCTGATGCCCGGCGGCTCTCCCGAAGCCTGGCCTCACATCAAACCCATCTTCCAGGCCATCGCCGCCAAAGTGGATGACGGCGTCCCCTGCTGTGACTGGGTCGGTGAAAACGGCGCCGGGCACTTTGTCAAAATGGTGCACAACGGCATTGAGTACGGCGATATGCAGCTCATCGCCGAATCCTACGACCTGATGAAGACCGCCCTCGGCATGTCGCACGATGAAATGCACCAGGTCTTTGCCGAGTGGAACCGGGGCAAGCTGGACTCCTACTTGATTGAAATCACCCGCGACATCATGGCCTTCCGCGACGAGGACGGGGAGCCGCTGGTCGAAAAAATTCTGGACGCGGCCGGTCAAAAAGGCACCGGCAAGTGGACCGCGGCCAGCGCCCTGGAAATGGGCATTCCTCTCTCCCTCATCACCGAGGCCGTGCTGGCCCGCTTCCTGTCCGCCCTCAAAGAGGAGCGGGTCGCCGCGTCCAAAGTGCTGACCGGCCCGACCCCCAAATATGAGGGCGACAAGGCCGCTTTTGTGGACGACCTGCGCGAGGCGCTGTACGCGGCCAAGATTGTCTCTTACGCTCAGGGGTATATGCTGATGCAGGCCGCGGCTCAAGAATACGGCTGGAACCTGAACTACGGCGGTATCGCCCTGATGTGGCGCGGCGGCTGTATCATCCGCTCCGTCTTCCTGGGAAAAATCAAGGAAGCCTTCGACCGCAACCCGGACCTGACCAACCTTCTGCTGGACCCCTACTTCAAGGGCGAGGTGGAGGCGGCCCAACCCGCCTGGCGACGGGTGGTCGCCCGGGCCGTGGAGATGGGGGTTCCGCTTCCGGCTATGTCCAGCGCGTTGACCTTCTTTGACGGCTACCGGAATGAACGGCTCCCGGCCAATCTCATTCAGGCCCAGCGCGACTACTTTGGCGCCCACACTTATGAGCGGATTGACCGCCCGCGCGGCGAATTCTTCCACACCAACTGGACCGGCCGCGGGGGCGATGTAACCGCCAGCACCTACCAGGCATAGGAGGTGTCCCCATGCCCAGACCGAAAAATGTGGTGGTCGCCCAGTCCGGCGGCCCAACGCCGGTTATCAACAGCTCCCTGCGCGGAGTAGTGGAAACATGTATGGCGATGCCGGACGTGTTCGGGACGGTGTATGCCGGCCTGCACGGCATCGAGGGAGTACTGAAGGAAGAACTCATCAATATGTCGGCCCAGCCAGCGGAAGAGATTGCCCTGCTCAGCACCACCCCTGCCGCCGGGGCCATCGGCACCTGCCGCTACAAGCTCAAGGCCCACCAGCAGGAGGACTTTGAGCGAGTCATCGAGGTGTTCAAGGCCCACGACATCGGCTACTTCTTCTACAACGGCGGCAACGACTCGATGGATACGGCCAACAAGATTGCCAAACTGGCCCACGAACGCGGCCTGGACCTGGTGGCGACCGGCGTACCCAAGACCATCGACAATGACGTGGGCGATTCCGAGTTCAAGCTGATTGACCACACCCCCGGTTACGGCTCGGTGGCCCGCTACTGGGCGCTCAACATCCAGAATGCCAACGAGGAAAACCGCGGCTCCTGCCCCTCCGACCCGGTGCTGGTCATTCAGGCGATGGGCCGGAAAATCGGCTACATCCCTGCCGCCTCCCGCCTGGCCGACCCGGACCGGGAAATGCCCCTGCTCATCTTTATGCGCGAATCCGGCCTGACCCTCGAAGCCCTGGCCGACCGGGTCAACGATACCCTCAAGCTCCACGGGCGGGCCATTGTGGTGGTCAGCGAAGGCTTCGATGTGGGCGACATCGGCGAGCGGAAGGATGCCTTTGGACACACCATGTTCAGTGCCAGCAAAACCAGCGTGGGGCAGGTGGTGGTCAACTACCTGAACGAGGTGGGGTTGGCGGCCCGCGGCTCCGCCCGCGGCAACATCCCCGGCACCGACCAGCGCCACAGCATGATTTACGCCTCCACGGTGGACCTGGAAGAAGCCTACAAGGTAGGGCAGAAGGCCGCGCTCATTGCCGCAGAAGACGGCAACGGCTACATGTCGACCATCCTGCGCCAGCCCGGCCCCATCTACAACGTCTATTACGACAAAGTGCCGCTGGAGCTGGTCGCCAACTCCGAGCGCACCTTCCCCAAGCACTGGATTACTCCCGACGGCACCGACGTAACCGACGATTTTGTCCGCTACGCCCGCCCGCTCATCGGCGAGGATTGGCCCAGCGTGCCGCTGGTCGGCGGGTTGCAGAGATTTGCCCGCCTCAAACCGGTCATGGCCGAAAAGAAACTGCCGCCTTACGAGCTTCAGGCGGTGCGGGAGAAGAAGTAATCTCCGCCACACAGAACGGCGCGGCGACCCAGGCGGTCGCCGCGCCGTATCTTTTTCCCACGCTTTCCCCACGCTTAGGCAATTTGGCCTACTACACCCCTTGACGAACTAAGCGAAATGGCGTATACTGCAAGGGCAAGGACGGTTGTCTATCCGTTGGCTGTCTGCGCAATCATTTCGGCCAACGCCTGAAGGGAGAAATCCTATGAACCGGATTCAACGCATTTCAGCAATGCTGGTGCTGGCCGCGGCGGTGCTGGTGGTCAGCCTGACCTACAGCATCCGGGCCTTTGCCGACCTGGCCCGGATGGCCCGTCAGCCCTTTAACGGCCCGTCTCTCACCCTGGTGCTTCAGCCGGAACCGCAAAACAGCCCCGGAACGGTGCACCCGGCAGACATCCAGCAGGCCAAGCGGGTGCTGTCCAGCCGCCTGCAGGGTGTGCTCAGCGGCAGGCCGTTTCAGCTTACCGTTGAGGGAGACCGGTTTTTGGTCGCTTTGCCGCCCAGCGAAAATATGGGCTACATCACCTCTGTACTGACCAGCCGGGGGGAAGTGGAGTTCATCAGCGGGGGAGAACTGCCGCCGGTGGGGGTCAGCATTTCCCCGGAGATGGCCGCCCAGTATCCGGTCCTCTTCACCGGACAGGACATCCTCCAGGCCCAACCGCCCAACTCTGCCGGCGGACAGATTTTCTTCCGTCTGGGCCTGGCTCCGGACGCGGCCCGGCAGCTGGCCGAATTTACCGCCGCCCAGACGGGACGCTATCTCTGTATGGCCCTGGATGGGCAGGTGCTGACCTGCTCCCGGATGTACCAGATGGATGGCGACACGCTGGAAATTCTGCCGGAGCTGTCCAGCGGAGCCATCCTCAGCCTGACCGATGTCGGTATCTTCATCGACAGCGGTCCCCTGCCGTGGCCGCTCACCGCCACCGCGCCGTGAGCCGGCCTGCTACCTGTCCAAAAACACCGTAGATGACGCATCCCTATGCGTCATTTGCTGGCATAGGGATGCCAGCCTGCAATTCTTCGAACAGCTTGCTATCCCAGTTCTCGCAGTTTTTCGCAGTTGACCAGCCGGCCCAGCACCACCAGAATATCATCCGGCTGGATGACCTCCTCGGCCCGCGGCGAAATGATGACCTCATCCCCGCGGCGAATAGCAATCACGGCCAGGCCGTACTCCTGGCGAATAGCCGCATCACGCAGGGACTTGCCGACCAGCGGCGGCGGAGCCACAATCTCCACCACGCCCTTGTCGTCGCTCAGCTCCAGGAAGTCTACAAAATCCACCGCGGCCAGCCGCCGGCCCAGCCGCACCCCGGCCTCGTGTTCCGGCAGGATAACCTCGTCCGCGCCCACCCGCAAAAGGATGTCCTGCTGGGTGGTGGTCCGGGCCTTGGTAATGACCCGCCGCACCCCCAGCTTGCGCAAACTGACCGTTGCCAGCAGGTTGGCCTCAAAATAGGTACCAATGCAGACCACCCCGGTATCGAACTGGTCGGCCTCCACCTCGCGCAGGGCGTCGATATTGGTGGCGTCTAGCTGGATAACGTGCGGCAGAACCTGCGAAACGTGCTGAACCCGGTTTTTGTCCGAGTCGATAGCCAGCACATCGTGCCCGTAGGCATTGAGGGTCATTGCCAGGCTGGTGCCAAACCGTCCCAGCCCGATGATGATAAACTCGTTTTTCCGGTGTCCATTGCGGGGCCGGCTGACGGTTGGC
>RFJV01000197.1 GCA_003694775.1 Chloroflexota bacterium
CCCGAAGGGCGCTTCAGCGTCCTTAAGCCTTTCAGCCCGGCGTTTGTAACGCCGGGCCAACCGGACAATTCTTTTACCGATAGCCTACATATAGGATTAGTAAGCCAGTAACACAATATATAGGGGTATATCAAATTCTTGTAAGTGCCTGAAAAATGAGCGAACCGTGAGTAACAAAGTAACAAAGTAGCAAAGTAACAAGGTAGCAAAGCAGCAGGCAGCAAAGTAACGAAGTTTTTTACTCCATACCTCCTGCTTCCCACCTTTACAGACGCTGGCACAAAGAAATATCTTACGCCCGCGGTGACTAACTGTGCCAATTCGCCTGCTGGCGCAGAAACACCTGGTGGCCGCGGCGAATCGCTTCCCGGTCGATGGGGGTCAGGCGCAGATTAATCTGGTCGGGGTGCACCCACCGGATAGACAGCACCTCAAACCCATGCCGGCCTCGTTGGGTGTCAGGCTGTTCCTCCAACAACCGGCAGTAGTAAGCCAGCCCCAGGCCGGTTGGCGCGCCGACGCTTCCCCCTTGCGGTTCGCACACCAGCAAATCCCCTGTTTCGACCCGCATCCCCAGCTCCTCCATCAGCTCCCGCCGGACCCCCTCTGCCGGATGCTCTCCCGGCTCCAGCCAGCCGCCGGGCAGTCCCCAGGGATAGGACGGGCGAAAAACATGCTCCACCAGCAGAACCTGTCCGGAATCGTTGAACACTGCTCCCACCACGCCGACAAACTGCCGCGGAGCAAACAACCGCACCGCCAGCCGCAGTGCCCAGCGCAGAAGAAAAATATTCTGCAGGTAATAGGCCGCACGCTGTTTGATAAATTTTGAATTTTGAGTTTCTAATTTGGAGTGTTTCATTTTACATCCCACATCCCAATAAGTATAGCACGTCCGGGCCATTTGTAACAGCAACCGCTTTGGTGGTATGATTAATCATCACCTTTATGTTCACCATGCAGGTCACCCCGTACAAGGTTCACCGCGTTTACCGCCGGTCAATTTGAAATACCCATCTTTGACATCCTCCCTTTCCCTGCTATAATCATATCCCGTGAATTGATTTTTGGACGGTAACCGCAGGGCGGCTGTTCCATCCGGCGGTTTTTTGTTGCCTGCCAGCCTTTCCATTTCAAAACGAGCCTTTTCCACCAGAACAGGTTACGGGGACAGTCAACAGGTTGGGGCAGTACAAACGTATCGAAACAGCAGCATCAGCGGAGAGGTTGGTACAGATACACTCAATTCACCGGAAAACCGGCAAACGAGCCAGCCGCGGCCTGCCGCGGCAAAACAAAAAATTTGACTGACTGGCCCCGGTATTCAACCGGGGCTTTTTTTCGGCAGAAGAATCATCCCTTCTCCCACAACCAAAACAATACTACGATAACCTATCCACAAGGAGTTAAAAATTATGGCAAATAATACATTAAAAATCATCCCTCTCGGAGGGTTGGGCGAAATAGGAAAAAATATGACCGCCCTGGAATACGGGCGCAACATTCTCATCGTTGACGCCGGAGTGATGTTCCCGGAGCACGACATGCTGGGGGTAGACCTGGTCATTCCCGACTTTACCCACTACCTGGAAGAAAAACGGGACTGGGTGCGCGGCATCGTGGTTACCCACGGGCACGAGGACCACATCGGCGGCCTGCCTTTCCTGCTTCAGGAGGTCAACGTGCCGGTGTACGCCACCCGCCTGACCGCCGGCCTGATTGAGCTGAAACTGCAGAAGCACGGTCTGGAAGGGAAGGTCAACCTGAAAACGGTACGGGCCGGCGACCGCGTGTCGATTGGCGGGCCGTTTAACGTGGAATTTTTCCACGTCTGCCACTCTATTCCCGATTCGGTGGGGCTGGCTATCCGCACCCCTGCCGGGCTGGTAGTGCACACCGGCGACTTCAAGCTGGACTACACGCCGGCCTGGGGCGACCCGCCGGATTTTGGCGCCCTGGCCCGATTTGGGGCAGAAGGCGTTTTGTGCCTCCTCTCCGACAGCACCAACGCCGACAATCCCGGCTTTACCCCCTCGGAAAAAACGGTGGACGAGGGTCTGGACCGGGTGTTCCGCGAAGCTAAAGGGCGGGTCATCATCACCACCTTTGGCTCGCTGATGTCGCGCGTCCAGCAGGTCATTCATGCCGCGGCCCGGCATGGCCGCGTTGTGGCCATCGACGGGCGGAGCCTGGAAGAAAGCGTGGAACGCGCCCAGAGCCTGGGCTACCTGGACATTCCACCGGGTGTGCTGGTCGACCTGCAGACGCTGAAAAAACGCCCCGACAGCCAATCCTGCCTCATCGCCACCGGCAGTCAGGGGGAACCCACCGCGGCCCTGGGCCGGATGGCTGCCGGACGGCATCGCCAAATTACTATCAAGGAAGGCGACACCGTGGTGATGTCCTCGCGGGTCATCCCCGGCAACGAGGAGCTGGTGTCGCGGGCCATCAACAACCTGTTCCGGCGCGGGGCGCGGGTCATTTACGGGCGGGCCGATAATGTGCACGTCAGCGGGCACGCCAGCCAGGAGGAGCTGAAGCTGGTGCTCAGTCTGGTCAAGCCCAAATACTTCATCCCCGTCCACGGCGAACTTCGCCACCTGCACGCCCACGCCGCCCTGGCCCGTCAGCAGGGCATCCCCGCGGAGAACATTTTTATCCTGGAAAACGGGCATGTGGTGGAGTTTGATGACCGCGGCGCCCGTGTGGTTGAGCGTGTTCCCGGCGGCTGGGTGTTTGTAGACGGCAGTGGGGTAGGCGATATTGGTCCCGCGGTTCTGCGCGACCGGGAAATTCTTTCCCAGGATGGTTTTGTGCTGGCCGTGGTCCGCCGCAACCCCAAAACGGGCCAGGTGGAAGGCCGGCCCGTTATCATCACCCGCGGCTTTGTGTATGTCAAAGAAAATATGGACCTGATTGAACGGGCCGAGGAAACCGTGGTCAATGCCCTGCGGCGCAACGGCAAAGACCCGCAGACCTCCATCCGCAAGGCTCTGAGCGAGCTGGTGTACAACGAAACCCGCCGCCGCCCGATGGTCCTGCCGGTAGTGCTCGAAGAATAGTCGCCGGGTTGACATCCCCGCCCGGACAAATAGAATAGAAACAGCAACCTGCCCACCCCCGCGGTGGGCAGTCTTTTGGAGGCCAACATGAGAATCGGCATTGTGGGTCTGCCCAACAGCGGCAAGACCACCATCTTCAATGTACTGACCGGCGGCAGTGCGCCTACCACCGCCTACGCCGGCGGCACGTTTCAGGTGAACACTGCGGTAACCCCCGTCCCCGACCCGCGGGTCGACGCGCTGAGCCGGATGTACCGGCCCAAAAAAACCACCTACGCCCGCGTGGAGTACGCCGACATTGCCGGTCTGAGCGGCGCGGAAGCCGGCCGGCGGGAGGTCAGCTTGAGCGGGGAACTCATCAATGCCATCGCCAACAACGATGCCCTGCTCCACGTGGTGCGCGCCTTTGAAAACGAGGCCGTCCCGCACCCCCTGGAAACGGTGGACCCGGCCCGCGACATCGCCATGCTCGATGCGGAGCTGACTCTTTCTGACCTGGGCAAAATCGAAAACCGGCTGGAGCGTCTGGAAGCCAGCCTCAAACGGGGCAAAGGCTTTCCCACGTACGAGGACGACAAGGCCGAGTTCGAACTGCTGAGCCGGCTACAGCCGCACGTAGAACAGGGCCTGCCCCTGCGAGATGTTGACCTGACCGCCGAGGAGGAAAAACGTCTGCGCGGCTTCCAATTTCTCAGCGCCAAGCCCATCCTGATTGTGCTCAACCTGGGGGATGAGGGCGACCCGCCCCCCATCGACTACCCGCACCAGAAGAGCGCCGTCACCTGGATGCGGGGCCGGCTGGAAATGGACATTGCCCAGCTTACCGACGAGGAAGAACGGGCGGTCTTTATGGAGGAGTACGGCCTGACCGAGCTGAGCGCGGCCCGGCTTGTCCGCCAGAGCTACGACCTGCTGGGCCGGATGAACTTCTTCACCGTAGGCGAAGACGAAGTCCGCGCCTGGGAAGTGCGTGCCGGGGCCACGGCCCTGGAATGCGCCGGCGCCATCCACACCGACCTGGCCCGCGGCTTTATCCGGGCCGAGGTAGTCAGCTACGACGACCTGATGCAGGCCGGCTCATACGCCGCGGCCCGCTCGCAGGGGAAAGTCCGTCTGGAAGGCAAAGAAGCCATCATCCACGATGGCGACATCATCGTGGTGCGGTTCAACGTGTAAAACAGTGACCGACTGTTAGCCGGCAGACGTTCGGGGGCCAGGTGCGCCGCACCTGAATTTAGTGTAGAGACGCAGTAAACTGCGTCTCTACACGTTTATAAACGTTCTAATGCTAATCTAACAGTCCCGGCGTATAATGTAGACGGAATAATTGTAGGGGCGGGTCTCGGACCCGCCCGACAAGCAACCGATTTTCGAGTTGTAAGGGCGACCAGCCGGTCGCCCTTACAAAAAACCAAATTTCGAGGAGAGGCGAGATGTTTGCACAGTTCGACGACCTGGTAAACCAACCCATCGCATCCGACTCGGTACCCACAGAAGTGCCGATTTTACCGCTTCGCAACACGGTGGCGTTTCCTTTTGTCATCATTCCGCTGAGCATCGGTGTACCGCGCTCAATCAAGCTCATCAAGGCCGCGGTGCAGGGCGATGGCATCATTGGCCTGGTGGTCTCCAAGGAGCCGGAGGTTGACGAACCCGGCCCCGACCAGCTGTACCAGGTGGGGGTGGTGGCCCGGATTCACCGCGTCATTCGGGGGGATGACGACACCCTGCACGTGATTGTCCAGGGTATTGAACGCTTCAAGATTGACGCCTGGACCCAAACCGAGCCCTACCTGGCGGCAAAAATCACCCTGTCGCCCGATATTGTGGACGAAGAAAAGGAAATCGAAATCGAGGCCCTGCGCCGGCGCATCCTGGAGCTTTCGCAGGCGATTGTCGAACACCTGCCCCAGGTGCCCAACGAGGTCAGCGAGTTTCTGAACGAGGTCAAAAACCCGCGCGTGCTGGTCTATTCTGTGGCTTCCAACCTGCGGATGGAGTTCGAGGACCGGCTCAACCTGCTGTTGGAAGACAACCTGCGGGAGAAGATGGTCAACCTTATCCGCCTGATGAGCCGCGAGCTGGAAGTGCTGGAAATCGGCCAGCATATCCGCTCCGAAACGCAGGAAGAGCTGGACAAAACCCAGCGCGAGTTCTACCTGCGGCAACAGCTTCGGGCCATCCAGAAGGAGCTGGGCGAAGACGATGAAATGGCGGTCATCAACGAATACCGGGAAAAAATCGAGGCCGCCGGTCTGCCCGAAGAGGCCAAAAAAGAGGCCCTGCGCGAGCTGAGCCGGCTGGAAAAACTTCAGCCCCAGTCCGCGGAATACGGCGTTATCCAGACCTATCTGGACTGGATGGTGGAACTGCCCTGGAACAAGCTGACCGAAGACAACCTGGATATTGCCCATGCCCGCGACATCCTCAACGCCGACCACTACGATATGGAGGATGTCAAGGAGCGCATTCTGGAATATCTGGCGGTGCGGAAACTGCGCCTGGAGCGCAAGCTGGACGAGGAAGAGGTAGAAGCCGGCCGCGAACAGGACCGCGCCGGCGGGTCTATCCTGCTGTTTGTGGGGCCTCCGGGCGTTGGCAAGACCAGCCTGGGCCGCAGTATTGCCCGCGCCCTGGGCCGGGAATTCACCCGGATGAGCCTGGGTGGGGTGCGCGACGAGGCCGAAATTCGCGGCCACCGGCGCACCTACATCGGGGCGATGCCGGGCCGGATTATCCAGGCCCTCAAGCGGGTTGGCACGCGCAACCCGGTCTTTATGCTGGACGAGGTGGACAAAATCGGCGCCGACTGGCGCGGCGACCCCAGCAGTGCCCTGCTGGAAGTGCTGGACCCCCAGCAGAACTTCTCGTTCCGGGACCACTACCTGGATGTAGACTTTGACCTGAGCGAGATTATGTTCATCGCCACCGCCAATACGCTCGATACCATTCCGCCCCCTCTGCGGGACCGGATGGAAGTGATTGAGCTGGACGGCTACACCGAGTACGAAAAAATCGAAATTGCCAAAGGCTACCTGGTACCGCGGCAAATCAAGGCCAACGGCCTGCGCCCGGAAGAGATAGAATTTACCGAGGACGGCCTGCGGCAGATTATCCGCCACTACACCCGCGAAGCCGGGGTGCGCAACCTGGAGCGGGAAATCGGGCGGATTGCCCGCAAAGTTGC
>RFJV01000198.1 GCA_003694775.1 Chloroflexota bacterium
ACAAACTCGTCCGGTTCCAGGATGTCCAGCACATAGGCTGGTATTGAGTCTTCCACGTGCGGCGAATGAGCGCTCATTTGAGTTTTGAATTTTGTATCTGACGGGAAATTACGGGTTACGATTTACGTTTTACGTGAGATAGAGGGAGTTGATGACACTTTACCGGATTTTTCTCCTGGCCTGAGCAGATACTCTGACTTTATTATACGTTTGGCAGGAGCTTTTGGATGTCTGCCAGGAGCTGAATTTACCGTCTCCGGCCTTCTTTCCCCCTATCCTTTGTCTTCTTGCTCTGGTTCTAGCGCCTGCCGAAGTTTTTTCAATGCCAGCCGGATGCGGGTCTTGATGGTTCCCAGGGGTTGGTTCAAAATTTCGGCGATTTCCCGGTGGGTGTATCCCTTGAAATAGGCCAGAGCCAGGGCCTCTTTTTGCTCCGGCGGCAAACCGGCCACCGCGGCGCGCACCTGGTCTCTCTGCAGAGACTGGAGGGTGGCCGTTTCGGGGTCATCGTCTGGACTGACCGGTTTGGCGGAGATGTCGGCCCAGGCCTCGGCGCGGTGGTCTACCCGAACGGCCCGCCGGCGCAGGATGTCGATGGCCCGGTAGCGGGTGATGCTCGACAGCCAGGTGGTGACTGCGGCCTGCTGAACCTGGTACGCACCGGCTTTTTCCCACACGCGGGTAAACACGTCAAGGGTGATTTCTTCCGCCGTGGCCCTGTCGCCAACAATGTTGAAGGCCAGGCTGAATACCAGCCGCTGGTAGCGATTGAACAGTTCCCCCAGCGCGTCGGCATCGGCGCGAGTGATGAGCACCAATAAGGTTTCGTCGCTGAGGCTGGTATAGTCCACACTGCGGCCCTTGTTTTTCTGGAATCTGCTTTTATTTTACCACAGCTTGTTCAGAACAACCACTGCCAGAGAACACCGGCGGCCAGCAGGGTTGTCCCAATCCCCAGCCAGACCATTTTACGCCGCGGCCAGCGGAACAGGCCGGTGATTTCCTGTGCCGCGGCTGTTTCGGCAGACATTTCGAGCAAGGGGGTCAGCCGGCGGGTGATAGCCGGTTCGTCTTGCAGGCCCATTTTGCGGTCAACCAGCCGCCCGTGCCGGAAAAACAGCAGGGTGGGGATGCCCATCACCCTGTACTGCCGGACCAGGTCGGGATTCTGGTCGGCGTTGAGTTTGTAGATATGGGCCTGCCCCTTGAATTTTTGGGCGACCGCCTCCAGCACAGGCGCCATGGCCTGGCAGGGTTTGCACCAGGGCGCCCATACTTCTACCAGCACCGGCTGGCCGGTTTTGAGGACTTTTTGTTCAAAGGTCTTGGCTGAAATTTCCTGGACCATTACCGTTCCTTTCTGTGTACCGGGTGTCTGCGAGCGGGCGGCAGGCAGAAAAAGCAAAGGCGACCTCTTTGAGAGCCGCCCTTGCTTTTTGGTTGCCCGTGGTTGCCCGATAAAACCCCTGACAATCAGGTTGAAATTTACGATTTGCGGGTGCTGATTTTCAGCGGGATGTAGAGCGGGCACCACCCGATGGCCCCGGTGACCAGCAGGACCAGCCCGATGACCCCGACGACTATGCCCAGCGTCCCGGACATGACAAAGAACCCGGCCGCGGCCAGAATGATACCCAGTACAATCCTGATAATGCGGTCTGCTCCGCCGACGTTTGCTGACATGGTTTGTCT
>RFJV01000199.1 GCA_003694775.1 Chloroflexota bacterium
ATGCCCGTAGAGTCCCCATTCGATATCTTGCCGGATAAACTCTTCCATCAGGTCTTCGCGGTGAGATTCCAGGAAGCGGCGCAGTGCATCCAGTACCAGCTCATCCATATTGCGGAACCAGCCCTGTTTAACCAGATTTTGTGCTTCCAGGAAAAGCCCCATTGGAATTTCGGTCTGGATGGTTGTTGTCGGCTTTTCAGGCATCTTGCTTTCTCGCTATCGATTAACAATCCGTATACATAAAGTATACCACATTCTCAATAACCGAGGCAAACAATGAATCCGGATACCCTCTGGTACAAAAATGCCATCTTTTACGAAGTCCACCTCCGTTCCTTTTGCGACAGCAACGGCGACGGCAAGGGCGACCTGCCTGGCCTCATCTCCAAACTGGATTATCTTCAGGAGCTGGGCGTAGACTGCATCTGGCTTCTGCCGATGTTCCCCTCACCCCTCAAGGACGACGGCTACGACATTGCCGACTACTACAACATCCACCCCGACTACGGCACTGTGGATGACTTCCGCACCCTGGTGGCCGAAGCGCACGCCCGCGGCATCCGGGTCATTGCCGATTTGGTGCTCAACCACACTTCCGACCAGCACCCCTGGTTTGTGCAGGCCCGCCAGTCCAGAGATAACCCCTACCGCGATTACTACGTCTGGAGCGATACCGACCAGAAGTACCGGGACGCCCGCATCATTTTCCTCGATACCGAGCCGTCCAACTGGACGTACGATGCGGCTACCGGCCAGTACTACTGGCATCGCTTCTACGCCAGCCAGCCGGACCTGAACTACGATAACCCCGCCGTGGCCGAAGAAATGATAAACGTGCTCCGGTTCTGGATGGATATGGGCATCGACGGCTTCCGGGCCGATGCCGTGCCGTACCTGTTTGAGCGGGAGGGTACCAACTGCGAAAACCTGCCCGAAACCCACGCCTACCTCAAACGGGTGCGGCGGGTGCTGGACGAGGAATACCCCGGCGCCATTCTGCTGGGCGAGGCCAACCAGTGGCCCTGGGACCTGCGGCCTTATTTTGGCGGCGACGAAAACAACCCCGCCGTCCCCGGCGACGAGTTCCACATGGCCTTTCATTTCCCGGTTATGCCCCGCATCTTCAAGGCCCTCAAGCTGGAAGATGTGTCCGACATCCTGGAGATTATGGCCCGCACACCGGACATCCCCTTCAACTGCCAGTGGTGTGTCTTTCTGCGCAACCACGACGAGCTGACCCTGGAAATGGTCACCGAGGAGGACCGGCAGTTGATGTGGCAGTTGTACGCGCCCGACCCGCGCATGCGGCTCAATCTGGGTATCCGGCGGCGGCTGGCCCCCCTGCTGGATAACGACCGGCGAAAAATCGAGGTCGCCAATTCTATCCTCTTTACCCTGCCCGGCGCGCCCATCATCTATTACGGCGATGAGATTGGCATGGGCGATAATATCTGGCTGTTCGACCGGAACGGTGTCCGCACCCCGATGCAGTGGACTGCCGGGCCGGGGGCCGGCTTTTCCCAGGCCGACCCCGCCGATTTCTGGGTTCCGCTCATCGACGACCCGACCTATGGCTATCAAAAGGTCAACGTAGCCGCCCAGATGGCCGACCCGCAGTCTTTGTGGCACACCATCCGGCAGATGGTTGCCGTGCGCAAGGCCAATCCGGTGCTGGGGTGGGGAAACTGCCAGTTTCTGCCGGCCGGCAGTCGGGCGGTGCTGGCCCTTCTGCGGCAGGGGCAGGAGGCGGCGGTGCTGGCTTTGCACAACCTGTCCGGTACAGCGCAGACGGCCGTCCTGCCGCTGGAATCATTCGCCGGCGCCCAGCCGGTCGACCTGCTGGGGCGCGCGGACCCCCTGCCGCCGGTCGGAACGGAGCCGTACCGGGTCAACCTGCGGCCGTATGATTACCTGTGGCTGAAGCTGTAGGGAAACTGCCCGCATATATAACAAGGGGTGGCGAAGGTACTTATAACAAGGGTAGGCGAAGGCACTGCCTTCGCCTACCCTTGTAGTTTTCGGATAGGGGCTAAACGGCAAATACGCGGCCCAGGAACTGCATCAGCCGCCCGATGGGGGAGATGGCCTGACTTTCCTGTTCAATCTCCTGCAGGATGGCCTCGTCCAGAATTTCCTGTACGGCCTCTTTGTTTTCTTCCAGGGCGGCCCGCCGCGAGGTAACGTACAGATACAGGTCGGTGGCAGTGCGGCCGGCCATATTTTGCAGAACACCACGGCTCATAATCTTCTGCACCACCGGCTGGTAAACGTTATCGTACCAGCTGGTTACAGCTTCGACAAAGGGAATTTCGGTTTGCAGTTCGGTTTCCTTCAGGTACTTGTGGGTGCTGATGTGCTCCCGCAGAAGCTGGTAGCATCCCGGCTCGGTGCACTCAATGCCGTGCCCCGGTCGGAGCTGGTCTATTTGCGTGTCGTCCAGAAACTGCTTCCGCTCGGCCTGGAGGGGCAGGTTCTGCAGGTCGAGCTGGCGGCGGAAGTATCCCATCAGCCGGCGCAGGGGGTTGGGTGATTTTTCCAGCGTCACCGTGTCCAGGATGTCTTCTGTGGAAACCGCGCCCAGCTTCTGAACCCGGCTTTCCAGCTCTGCCCGGTGAAGCAGAATCCAGGCGTACAGGTCCGCTTCGGTACGGCCTGGAAAGTGCTTCATCACCCCTCGCTCGCGAATGAGCCGGATGACCGGCATATAGACGTTGTCGTACCAGCTGGCTACGGCTTCCTCGTAAGGGATTTCACAGCCACATTCGGTTTCCTTCAGGTATTTATGAAAGGCAATATGCTCCCTGACCAGCCGGTAGCGGCCCGGTTCGGTAAATTCCACATTGTGACCAGGGCGAATCTGGTCCAGGTTGGTTTTTTCCAGAAAGCGGGCGCGCTCGGCTTTGAGCAGAATGTCGTTGAGTTCATCGGCACTGGTGATGGGAACCGGAGTTTTGTACTCTATCACGTAAGCCTCGATGGTTTTGGCGTTGTGCTGTCGGGCTACGGAAACGCGGTGGTTGCCGTCGCGAACAAAGTAAACGTCGCCTACTTTGTATACCTCAATGGGCGGGTAGCCAGACGTATGGGCCACCTCGTCTACCCGGCGCCAGCGGTCGGCGATTTCGTCCCGTTTGGGCAGAAAGGTACGGGTAAAATCCCGGTAGCGGCCCACACTGCCGACAATCTTGTCCAGCTCAATTTCCTGCAGGCCCTTGTACGAGGCATCCTGGAGCCGCAGTTTGTGCTGGATTTCGTCAAAAGAGAGCAAATCCGTACTGCGACCGGTAAAAAAGCTCAGCATTTCTTCGATAAACGCCTGCCGGCGAGCGTCGTCAAATTCCTTTTTTGATTCTGAGGTTAGCATCGGAATCCTCCATTCAGAAGTCAGGCATCAGGTATCAGGTATCAGGTGTCAGGTTCTCCGCGGTCTCTGTGTTCTTGGCGGTTAAAACTGCGTAAGTCCTGTAAATGATGAAGGCGGAAGCTGGTATCCACACCCCATCATTAAGGGCCTATCCGAAAAATTGTAGGCTGGCATCCCTATGCCAGCAAATGACGCATAGGGATGCGTCATCTACAGTATTTTTGGATAGGTACTAAAAAAGCTCCCGGTTACAGGGAGCTTCGTTGCCGGCCTGTTTGCCGTATATTGTTTGGTTCAGACATCTTAGCACGTTGGGGGTATTTGTCAAATCCACAAAAAGGCTGGGAAAGCGGCTCAAATCGCCGGTAGCGGGCCTGTTCCCGGCGTCAGGCGGGCCAGCGGCGATACCGACATTTCCCACGGGTACACGATGTACCGGTCTGTCACTGCGCCGTAGTAATCCGGGCCGGTGTCGGGGAACAGGTTGGAGCGGATGCGGTAGTGGAGCACCGCGGTTTCGCTTTGACAGCCGGCTGCGGCCAGCCGGCCCTTGACAATCATTATCGCCCGCCCGTTGGCCCAGATGTCGTCCACAATCAGGATGCGGCGGTTGGTAATCAGGGTGTCGGCGGGGAACTGGACAAAGGTGGGCCAGGCCAGCTTTTCGTCCACCTCATCCGGAAAGTAAACGCTGGCTGTCAGGACGTGCTTGATGCCCAGGGCCTCGCTCAGGATGCCGCCCGGCACCAGTCCGCCCTTGGTAATCATCAGCAGGCCGTCAAATTCTCCCCGGAACTGGGGAATCAGGTGGTCGATGAGTTTGTCGATATCATCCCAGCTCAGAATTTCGCGGGGCAGTTCTTCTTCCGGCGGGCGCTCTTCAAAAGGGTACATCCCCAATCTCTAATCTCCATTCTCCAATCTTTAATGGGTGCGTCCAGAATTTTAGGAATTCTGGACAGACTCTCTTTAATTCAACCGGGCTTATTTTACGTTTGAATGGAGTCTGTGTCAATCCTGGCCGGGGTCGCGGTGTGCACCCAGCGCGGCCAGCAGACGGCCCTTCAGGGCCACAAATTGGGGTGAGACCATCAGCTCGACCTGCCGCGGGCGGGGTTGGCTCAATTTTGAATTTTGAATTCTTAATTGATTCTTTGGCTCATTGACCCCATTGGCTCATTGGCTCATTGAACATTGAATCATTGAATCACCACCACCAGCGCCAGCCCGTCTTCAAGGCTGACCTGCGCTTCTGGGGCGGTCATTTCATTGCTGATGGTCCACGTACTGCCCAGCGACAGGACGGCGCGGTCCAGCGGCCATTCCACACCGCGGAGCGTTACCCCCGTTACCGTAGGGGTCAGCGGCACTACCGACAGGGTATCGCCGGGGTGTCCGCGAACCACCAGGGGCACGCCGGGCCGCAGAATGGCCGCCCACTGGTTGCCGTCAACCAGAGTCAGGCGGATGCCGGCGTATTCCGGTGCGGTCAGCAGAAGGATGTTGGCCAGCATTTGGTCCAGCCGCCCACCGAGGGCGGTTGCCAGCATGATTTCAGCGGGGTCTTCTGCCGCGGCCCGCCGAAAGGCCAGCTCCAGGTCGGTCTGGTCCTTGCGGCGAGGGTGGCGTTCGATGATGACCCCCTGTGCCCGCAGGTTTTGCACCAGCGTTTCCGGCAGAGAATCCAGGTCGCCGATGATGCGTTCTGGCTTCAGTCCCAGCGCCAGGGCGTGACGGGTGCCGCCATCGGCGCAGAAAATGCGGTCGCCGGGCCGGAAGTGGCGCTTCAGCAGGTCAGGCTGGTGCAGTTCTCCATTGGCAAAAATAACAATGCGCGACTCTATCTCCAAGCTCCAATCTCCATTGCTACCGCCACAGCCGGCCCAAAATGCCCCGGTACCGCGCCGCCAGCCGGTAGACCGCTTCCACCAGCCAGACAAACGGGGGATGGGCCAGCACTTCCATCAGGCCGGGGGCAAATCCCAGATTCGACAGCACAAACAGTACGGCCCGCCCGCCCCGCAGAACGTGGCCGTCTGCGGTGACCACGTGTACCGCCTGCTGGCAGGCCCGGTACAGGGTCTGCGTCATCGGCGGTGACGGGCATTCCTGGTACGGCACGGCTCGAAACAGGCCGCGGCTATCCCTGCGCCTGACCCAGGCGACCGAACGCTGTCAGAAGCGTCAGCCGCCGTCCCAGATAAGCCAGTGCCGGTTGCCAGTCACCGGTCCAGGCCGATTTCTTCGGCCAGCGCCGGGGTGAGCTTGGCCAGCAGGTAGCGGCTTCTCCGTGCTCCATTCCGCACGTCCGACAGGAAGTCGATAGCAATGAAACCGGCGGAAAAACAGGTTTCAAACACCTGCCGGACTTGCAGACGCCATTCCATAGCCAGGTCCAGGCTGGTCTGTTTGACCGCGTGGATGTTGGGCGGAATTTCTACGGAAAGCAGGTCATTTTCCAGGCACAGGTTGGTGCCGACAATCCGCAGGTCGCCGGCATGCCCTTTCACCTCAAAGACCGGCGCGGCGGCGGAAGGGACAATACCAGGACGCGAGTTCCGTTTGGACACGCGGGGGCCTTTTATCCACCACTCGGCCAGCAGACGGTCGGTGGGCAGGCCGGCGTTGAGCTGTCCAAAATCGGAGCCGTAAATATCGCGCCAGTAACGCCGGGCCACCGCGCCCAGTTTGTGCAGGTTCAGGTAGGCGTTGGGGCTTTCCAGGGGGTCGAATGTCCAGGTGATGAGCGGCAGGTCTTGCTGTAAGACCCGCTCCCGCTGGGCCCATTTCAGCGCCTCACCGACCCCGCGTCCTCGCCATTCCGGGAGGACACCCATGGCCTGGGAGCAGAGCTTCAGCGGACCACCCGGTTCGCGGCCCAAAAAGCCGAACAGGAAGCCGACCATCCGGTCGGTTCCGGATTCAAACGCTCCCAGCACCACCCCGCCGTTCTTGGCGGCAGTGTTCAGCACCGGAGGGTAGACTCCCATACCGGGGTCACCAAATCCCCAGATTTCCTGCTGTAACTGCCGCACGGCCAGCATTTCCGAATAGGTTTGCAAATCTTTGATGTAGAAGTCCATTGCCGCAGACCGCCTGAGAGGAGATTTTGCGGTCATTATATCTGATTCGCGGATTCGTGCTAGGTTGCGGGGTATGGAGGGAGCAGGGAGCAGGCGGCAGGCAGAAAGAAGGGGGGCGCAGAGCGTAAGGGGGCGGTATCTGACTTACGCTGTCAACTGCATAGCCAGCCGCGCATACAGCCTGAATGGGCGAATGGACCTTCACCAGGGCTGTCTATTTGCGCGCGCGTGAAAACAACTCCCAAACTGCCCGCCCCCCTGGCCCACCAACTCATCAACTTCTAAACTACTGCCTATTCCACTCCCAGCCAGAGATGGTGCGGGAGAATGTCCGGTACGGCTTTTAGGTGGATGCCGTGAATTTGTTCTGCCGTGCCATCCAGGTCAACCTGGTTGACATAGCAGACGGTAGGCTTCCGTCCGAACCGGGCCTCGAAGCGGCGGGCGGCCCGGTCCAGGTGCTCCGGCAGGGCGGACGGCAGTTGGGGGTCGTACCATAAAAGACCAATTTCCATTTTTCCTCCTGGTTTTTGCGACATACATGTCGCCGCGTGTGTGTCGTACTAAATCTCTTCCCAGATTGGCGCCGCGCTGGCGGCTTCGGTGCTTTCCTGGCCGATGATTTTGAATTGGCGCGGCCCGCCGTTGGCGGTCAGCATTGGCGGAGCAGAAGATGTTCCGGCCGTTCCCTGGCCGTTGACCACGATAACCGGCGGGTACTGCGTTCCGTTGCCCGGTCCGTACTGGGCCTGGAGCTGGCGGTCGCGCAGGCGGAGAGTCCACACCAGCACCGCGCTCATTGGAATGGAGGCCAGCACACCGCACACAATGCCGACCACTACGGCCATCGCGTCGGCGCTGAGCCGGAAGCCGGCTACCACGGCGAACACTGCGGCAAAAACCGCCCCTGAAAAGAAAACAAACTGCTTCATGGTGTCTCTCCTTGCCCTACTTGATGAGGCGCAGTTGGTGTCCAAACATCGAGCTGATACGCCGGCGAGGCCGCGGCGTGGTGGCTTTTCCGTCCGTTCCGGTGGCGGCGGCAGATGCGGCGCTTTCCTCTTCTTCCAGCCAGCGCCGGCTCTGCGCCCGACTGCCCTGCATCCGGCCAACCACGTTCCGGATTTCATCATCCGACACGTAAGCGGCCTGAAAGCGCCGGATTTGTCCCTTCGCCACCAGTACAAAGTCCCCCCGGCCCAGCAGTTTTTCCGCGCCGGAGTTCGGTATGCCGGCGGCGATTTTGGCGTCGTCCGCGGAGGCCACACTGCCGACCAGCCGCACCGGAAAATTGGACCGGGTGATGGAGCCGATGGCCGCCACCAGCGGCTTTTGGGTGCAGGCAATCAGATGGATACCCGCGCTCCGGCCGCGCTGGGTCAGGCGGGTCATCAGCCGGTCCATCGCCTTGCCCCCCTGCTCCATCAGGTCGGCCAGCTCGTCGATAAAGATGACGATGCGTGGCTCGGAAATGCGGCGCTGGTCGCGGCGCACCATCTCCTCGACCATTTCGCCCAGCAGAAAGACGGCCCGGTGCACGTCCCGTACCGGTGGACGGAGCAGATGGGGCAGAACACCGCCGTTGACCCCCTGGACAAACGGGGCAAAGCCGCTCCCCTTCGGGTCGATGAACACCATCTGCACGTCGCCCAGGCGGTTGAACAGGGCCAGCGACAGGGCAATCGACCGCACCAGGGCCGTTTTTCCGGAGCCGGTCGTCCCGGCCACCAGCACGTGGGCCACGTCGGGACTGGTTAGCCGCAGGACCAGCGGGGTGCCCGACTCGTCCAGGCCGAGCACGGCGCTTTGCTTGGGCAGGTTCGGGAGCGACCTCAGCAGGGGGAGCAGGTGCACGGTCTGGGGGTTGGGGTGGGGCACGTCGATTTGAATCTGCGACCCGCGCCGCGAAATGCGCACACTTTCTGCTCCCAGGCGCAAAGCCAGCTCCTCGGAAAGGCCAAATATTTTGGAAACCCGCGCCGCAACTTCGGGCACAAGCTGGAACGAAATCCAGCGAGGGGTCACCACCCCGCCGGTCACCCGCGCCCGCACCCGGTGGCCTTGCAGGACCATCTCAATCTGGTCGGCCTGAAATTCAAGCAACTGCCGCATCATTTCTTCCTCAGCCGCGGGGGTCAGCCCCGGTTCAATGCCCATTGGCTGTATGCCGATTTTCCCGGTGTGATGGAATACCAGAATTGCAGAAGGAATAGAACATTAGTTCTGTACCTCATATTATACCAGAAAATATGTTCTAAAGTCAAGA
>RFJV01000200.1 GCA_003694775.1 Chloroflexota bacterium
CACCCTGTCTGCCCTCGCCGCCTCGTAGACCGTCTCCAGCCGGGCCGCGATAGCGTCCCAATCGTGATGCCGCTCCACAAAACGCCGGCCAGCCTGCCCGACCCGCCTCTGCAGGTCAGCATTGGACAGCAGAGCGACAATCGCCTCGGCCAGAGCCTGGGGACTCTCGCCGACCAGCACCTCCCGTCCTGGCTCCACCTGCAGGGCACTGACCGCCTGCGGCGTGCTGACCACCGGCGCGGCCATAGCCATTGCTTCCAGCACCTTGTTTTGAATCCCCACCCCGTAGCGGATGGGAGTGACGGCCACGGTGGCCTGGGCCAGGTATGGCCGCAGGTCGGGGACGGAACCGGTCACCGTGATGCGCGCCTCCGCCGACAGGCCAAGCAGTTCGGGGGGCGGGTCTTTGCCGGCCAGCACCAGCCGGGCCTGGGGGAAGGTTTGCCACACCAGAGGCATCACCCGGTGGGCCAGGTCCAGCGCGGCGGCAATGTTGGCATGATAGCTCATTTTGCCGGTAAAGACCACTGTCGCCGGCTGGCGGGGGGTATCCGCGGGGGCAAAGTAGGCCAGGTCTACCCCATTGGGCAGAACGACAATCCGTTCCGTGTCGGCGTCCGGGGGGGCCAGTTCGGCCAGCCGGGCCTTGTCCCGCGGGGAGGTGACCAGCACCCGCGGGAAGCGGGCCAGCAGGCGGCCTTCGTAGCGGCGGGTGCGGGCCAGGTCCAGCGCGGCCAGCAGACGACTGCGGCGGGTCGGCCCGGCCTGCCGCACCAGCTCGAACAGCAGGGTTATCGAATCCACGGAATCGAACACCACCGGCGCGCTGGTGGGGGCCAGTTCTGCCCCGCGCAGATGCTCCACGTGCACCACGTCGAAGGTATCCGCGGCCAGGGTCTGCCGGACCAGAGTGGCCATCTCCGGACTGCGGGAATAGGCCGCCTGCAGGGGGGTCGAGCCGGGCAGGGCGCGCAGACCGTTCCACAAGGTGCGCCAGCGAGGCAGAGGCACGGTCTGCACCTGCCGGCACCACTGCCGCAGTTCGGTCAGACTGTCTGTACTTTCACCGGGAGGGACCAGCGCCAGCAGGGTAATTTGATGCCCCCGCCGCGACAGGTACTTGATGAAGTTGTAGGGCCGTACCCGTATCAGGGAAGGAATGTAAGGGGTGATAAACAAAATTTTCATCGACAATCCACCAGACAGGTTGGGTTTGCTCCAGCTTACTGCGCTTTTGTGGGAATCGGCTAGGGAGATGGTTAGAAAACGGTTATAATTCAACAGCACAATTCTCAATGAGCCAATTCTCCAATTAGCATTAGCTCATTGGCTCATTGAAAATTGAATCATTGAAAAATTGCCCTATTTTCCTCCTACGCGGTAAGATTACCCCCATTGGTGTCCGACACCAAAAATTTATTTACGTAAGGAGACTCGCACATATGAAGATTCTGGTGACCGGCGGGGCCGGTTATATTGGCAGTATTGTGGTGGAGCAGTTGGTGGAAGCCGGGGAGTCCGTGGTGGTGTTCGACAATCTGTACCAGGGGCACCGGGCCGCGGTGCATCCCCAGGCGGAATTTGTCCAGGGCGACCTGGCCGACCGGGAGGCTGTCGATGCGGTGATGCGGGATTACCGCCCGGAAGCCATTATGCATTTTGCCTCTCACACTCTGGTCGGCGAGTCGATGCAGAAGCCGTTTCTGTATCTGGGCGAAAACGTGACCAACGGCCTGAACCTGCTTCAAAGCGCAGTAGAGCACGGCGTGCGCCGGTTCATCCTTTCTTCCACGGCTAATCTGTTCGACGACCCGGAGCGGATGCCTATCGATGAGCAGGAACGCATCGTGCCCGGCAGTCCCTACGGCGAGTCCAAGTTCATTCTGGAGCGGATGCTTCACTGGCTGGACCGGATTTACGATTTCCGCTACGCCGCGCTCCGGTATTTCAACGCCGCCGGCGCGTCAAAAGAACGGGGCGAGGACCACAACCCGGAACTGCACCTGATTCCGATAGTTCTGCAGGTGGCGTTGGGGAAGCGGGAGCAGGTCAAGATTTTTGGCGATGACTACCCCACCCGCGACGGAACCTGCGTACGCGACTACATTCACGTGCTCGACCTGGCGCAGGCCCACATTCTGGCTCTGCGCGCCCTGGACCGCGGCAGTCGAGTGTACAACCTGGGGAACGGGCAGGGCTTCACGGTGAAGGAGGTCATCGAAACGGCCCGCGAAGTGACCGGCCACCCCATCCCCGCGGAAGTGACCGCCCGCCGGCCCGGCGACCCGGCGGTGCTCATTGCCAGCAGTGACAAAATTCGCCGCGAGCTGGGCTGGGAGCCTCGCTATCCCCATCTGCGCGACATCATCGAAAGCGCCTGGCGGTGGCACCAGGCCCACCCCAACGGCTAC
>RFJV01000201.1 GCA_003694775.1 Chloroflexota bacterium
CGCTGAAGCGCCCACGTTTGAGCTTCCAGCCGGTCGCGGGCCTGGGCCAGCCGGTTCTGAACCGCGTCGAGCAGGGCCTTCTGGAGGTCGGCCAGGTTGCGGGCCAGTTCTTCTACCTCCGGGGAAACCAGTTCCGCCGCGGCGGAGGGCGTTGGGGCGCGCACGTCGGCCACAAAATCCACAATGGTAAAATCGATTTCGTGCCCCACACCGGAGACAACCGGAACCGGGCAAGCGGCCACGGCACGGGCAACGGCCTCATCGTTGAAGGCCCACAAGTCTTCGATACTGCCGCCCCCGCGGGTCAGAATGATGACATCCACCGGCTGGCGGCTGATGGTCTGCAGGGCGGCAATTATCTGGCGGGGGGCGTCCTCTCCCTGCACCTGGGTGGGAGAGAGGATGACCTCTGCCAGGGGGAAGCGCCGGCGCAGGACATTGAGAATGTCGCGCAGGGCCGCGGCGTCGGGGGAGGTGACCACGCCGATGCGCCGCGGGAAAGGGGGCAGGGGCCGCTTGCGGGCCGGGTCGAACAGCCCTTCTGCGGCCAGCCGGGCTTTGATGCGCTCGAACTCGGCGTAGAGCGCGCCCTGACCCACCGGCTCCAGGTCGTCCACGTAGAACTGGTACGCGCCGCCAGCTTCGTACACCGAGATGCGCCCGTGGGCCAGAACGGCTTCGCCGTCGCGGCTGGGGGTGTAGATGAGCCGGTTGGCGTTGGAGCGCCAGATAACACAGCGGATGCTGGCCTGGCTGTCCTTGAGGGTAAAGTAGATGTGTCCGGAGGCGGCAGGCCGCCAGTTGAAGATTTCGCCTTCCAGCCAGAGGTCTTGCAGTTGGCGGTCGCGCTCCAGCTTGTCCCGGATGTAGGCGGTTATGTAGCCGACCGTGTAGACGGGCGGTTGAAGGTCAAACAGGGATGGTTGGCTCAAGGGTCAATTTTCAATTATCAATTATCAATTTTCAATTACCAATTATCAATTTTCAATCGACCGGCTGAATCTGGAACCGGTCGCGGGTAGCCGGGTCGGACTGGAGACGTTGGAGCAGGGCTTCGGCCTGGGAGCGGGGCATTGGTCTGGACAGCAGGCGAGCCTGGGCTTCCGCGGGGGTGAGGACTTTTGGCTTTTCAGGCGGTACAGTGCCGGTGGGTGGGGTTGTCGCCGCGCCGCGGCGGAAGGTCAGGCGGGTAAACTGCCCCGCCATTGGAATTTCAAACCGATGCCCTTCAATCTCCAGGATGTAAACACCGGGGTCGCCGGCGTAGGTTTCAAATCCGCCGGGGCCAAACTCCAGCTTGGTGCCGGTATAAACCTTGAACTGCCCCCCGCGAGGCGGGGTGACCAGAACCGGCACATCGGGCTTGCCCCAATCGCCGACAATCAGCGGCAGGCCGGAGCCGCGGGCGATGTCGACCACAATCGGGGCGGGGAGAGACAGGTTCATCACCAGGTCCTGGCCGGGAATGGGGGTGAGGTTGTCTTTGCGGAGATGGTAATCGGGCAGTTCCAGGCGGTAAGTGCCGGCAGGCACACTGATAAAGCGGTAGGAGCCGTCACGGCGGGTCTGCATTTCGACCGTCTGGCCGCGTCCGGTCAGCACGACGCGCACATTGGGGAGCGGCTGGCCGGCGGCATCGGTGACGGTGCCGTAGATGGAGCTGGTCAGGATGTCGGTGGGCGGGCCGAGGGTAACGCCGGTAAAGTAGTAGCGCAGAATCTGGTCGTAGGTGCGGCCCTGCTGGGCCAGGGTACGGGCGCCGTGCTGGCACAGGCCTACGCCGTGGCCGTTCTGCTCGCCAGGGGCGGGGCAGGGGACGCCGCGCAGGTACGGCGCGGCCTGGCCGCCGAATACATCCTCGTTGTTGCGGGTGTGGCCGCCGCAGTTGGCGGAAAACATGGCGTTGATGGTTCTGCCGTTGTAGCGGAGGATGATATTTTCGGTGTCGCGGATGGCCTGGTCGGTATTTGCGTGGATGCGGTTCAGGTCAAAGGCCTGGCAGTGGTTGGGGTCGGTGCAGATGTCGGCCCCGCGGTCGGCGTGGCGGGGATTTTCGACTGCGTAGCGGGCATAGGTTCTGGCGGCAACGGCCTGGGCTTTGAGCGCTTCGGCAGGCCAGAGGGCGGGTATTTCTGCCGGAACCACGGCCCGGAGGTACTCTTCCATTGCCACGGTGCGGACTTTGCCATCATCAAACAGCACCCGGATGACCTGCTTCTGGGCGCCGGTTGGCGGGGTGGGAGCGGGTTCCCCGGTGGGCGGCTGGGGCAGGGTGTCCAGACCTTCGGTGATGGGGATGTCGGGCAGGTTTTTCAGCCGGGTCAGGTGGTCGTTTAAATTCCGTACCCGCTGAACCCAGGAATTGGGAACATTGCCGGGGCTGTTGGTCGGGTCCAGCCAGAGGAAAAAGGTCAGGGCAATGACGCGGGCGTCCTTGAGACACTGTTCGGAATAATAGATAACCTGGTCGGTAAAATCCGGGTCGGAGGCGCCAAAGTTGCCGGCCTCGTCGATGATGAGGCGGACCTTCATTTTATACCGGGTTTCAAACAGTTTGAGCACGCGCCGCCAGCGAAAGGCGTACCAGGAAGAGAGTTCCGGGTCGTACAGCCATTCCCGTTTGGAGCCGGAAGCATCGCCCCAGTAGGCGTGATAGGTGATGATGTTGTCGAAGTAGTCGCGAATGGTTTCGTAAAGGTAGTCGAACCCGGCCCAGCCGTCTTTGGGGTTGCCGTCGTCATCGGGTGCGCCGTCTTCGTGATGGCCGGCGGCAAAGGGGGGCGTCACCAGCTTCATTTCCGGGACGATGTTCTTGATGACCTCGGCGGTTCTCCGTACCCATTGGGCATAGCGTTTGTAGAAATCCGGGGTGGTGTACAGGTGCTGGTTGTGGGGGTTGTCGTCGCCGTTTTCGTAATGGAGGTTCATTTCGTTGGCAAAGTAGACATAGGGGTCCAGGCGTTTCAGGTCGGGCCATTTGCTGGCGACCATCTCGCCCAACTGCCGGGCGTGGGCTTCGGGGTCTTGGTGCCAGTTGCGGGGGTGCTGGAAGCGGACAATGATGGGGACTTCCGGGTTTTGGGCCTTGTAATCAAAGATGCCGTTGACGCCCAGAAAGTCGTAAAAGCAGGTAATGGCCCCCGGTCGCCAGCTCAACATCAGCGACGGGTCGCCAGGGTGTCCATTGGTAACCCACAGTCCTGGTCGGCGCATAGGCCCCCCTTATAAAGGATGAAGGCGGAAGGATGAGGGATGAAGGATGAGAGAGGAAGTTTTTTAACTCATTTCCATATCTGGGAAGCTCCCCTTTGAACGTTGGTAAGTTTTTTAGCGTCATCCTGTTCTCGACGCTACCAACATTTTAGGGAGTCCAGCCCATATCTAAAATCGACAAAAGTCAATCCACGCCCGCTATCAATCCGCCCTCTCGTAAGGCTGTACAGTGTGCAAACC
>RFJV01000202.1 GCA_003694775.1 Chloroflexota bacterium
GCCAGGGTGCGCTTTTCCCGGTCGTAGTTCTGTCCCAGGAAAGCCGGCGCTCTGACCTGCTTGAAAGCAAACATCATCACCAGGATAGTGGCGATGTAGGGAAGCATCAGCAAAAACTGGTACGGCACCCCAAAACCGCCAATTTGGGCCTTGAGGCCCAGCACTTCTACCCCGGCAAAGAAGAGGGACCCCAGCAGAATGAGATGGGGACTCCAGCCGCCAAAGAAGGTCAGGGCGATGGAAATCCAGCCCCGGCCCTGGACCATCCCTTCGGTGAAAGTGCCGGTGTAGGCCATCGGCAGGTATGCGCCGGCCAGTCCCATCAGCATTCCGCCGATGATGGCGGTGGTGTACCGCATCATGGTCACGTTGACGCCCAGGCTGTCCGCGGCCTTGGGGTTTTCACCCACGGCCCGCAGTTCCAGCCCGTAGCTGGTTTTGTACAGGAAGTAGTACAAAAACAGCGAAAGCAGGATAGAGAAGTAAACCATCCAGTTCTGGGAGAAAAAGATTGGTCCCAAAACGGGAATCTGGCTCAGTACCGGGATGTGAATGCCCTGAATGGTCGGTATCAGCGGCGGCTGGAGGGTCACCCCGATGATGAACTTGGGAAGCAGGGTAGACAACCCCAGGCCGATGAAGAACAGGGCCAGCCCGATGACGAACTGGTTCATCTTCAGGGTGGTGGTAAAGTAGGCCAGGGCCAGGCCAAACAGCCCGCCGACGACCATTGCCAGGACAACCCCGTACCACAGACTGCCAAACTTGAACGCGGCCAGGAAGCCCACCGACGCGCCCAACAGCATAATGCCTTCCTGGGCCACATTGAACAATCCGGTGCGGCCGCCCAGCATTGTGCCCTGACTGGCCAGGATGTACGGGACAATCGCCAGCATCACCAGCCTGGCAAAGTTGATGACTTGCAGTTCCAGGTCCATAACCGTTATCGCCTCCTGACCACATCTGAGAGCAGTACAAACAGCAGTACCAGGGCCTCAACAATAAAGACCATCTCGCCGGGTATCATCATGGTTCTCTGCATCGCGCTGGCGCCTACTTCCAGTACGGCAATGAAGAAGGCTACAAACGGAACGGCCAGGTTGTTGCCTCTGGAAATCAGGCCGATGATGATGCCCAGAATGAGGAAGTTGGACTGCAAACCTTCGATGAGACGGTGGTGATTGCCCGACACTTCGATGGCCCCGGCCAGCCCGGCCAGCGCGCCGCCCAGAATCAGCGACATCAGGAACATCCGGCGGACATTGATGCCGTACACGTGCGAGGCTCTGGGGTTGGCCCCGGTAGCTATCAGCTCATAGCCGGCGGAGGTGCGGTTGGTGTACATGTAGATGAGTCCGGCAGTGACCAGGGCAATGAGCAGTCCCGAATGGAGAGGCGGGCTGGAAACCAGCAGGGGAAGCTGTCCGCCCGTTCCGATGGGGACGGTGGTAGGGTGTCCGGCCAGAGGGTCTTTCCAGATTTCCGTAGCCACGTAGTCAATCAGGCCAAAGGAGATGAAGTTCATCAGCACGGTGGTCAGGATTTCGTTGATGTTGAACCGGTACAGCAGCCAGGCCGGAATGGCACCCCAGAATGCTCCAAACAGAATACCCCCCAGGATGACCAGCGGAAGCAGGAGCACGCCCGGCAGGTCGGCAAACACAATGCCGACCGCCGCCGCGCCAATGGCGCCCACTATCATCTGCCCTTCCCCGCCGATGTTGAACTTGCCTGCGGCCAGGGGAACGGTAAAGGCCAGCGCCAGCAGAACCAGCGGGACAAACTTCAGCAGGGTCTGGATGAACCCGTTGGTGCTTCTGAACGAGGTGAACAGGATGGTTTCATAGGCATCCAGCACGTTGAAGCCCATCGCCGCAATGAAGATACCGGCGGCCACAAAGGAGGCCACAACGGCCAGCAGGTCTGGCAGGAAACGGGTTACCCATCCGGGGGTCAGTTTGTTTTCGATGGCTTGTTCAGTCATTGATTTTCACTCCACTCATCAGGCGCCCAATCTGGTATTTGTCAAACTGGCTCCGGTCGAGGATGCCCATTATCTGGCCCCGGTACATTACGGCAATCCGGTTGCACAGCAACATCAGTTCATCCAGGTCTTCGGAGATGAGCAGGGTGGCAAGACCCTGTTCTTTTTGTTCCAGGAGCTTCGTGTAGACAAACTCCATTGAGTGGATATCCAGCCCGCGGGTAGGGTTGTGGGCAATCATCAGCCGGGCCTGGTGGGAAAAGGCCCGGGCCAGCATCACCCGCTGGATGTTCCCACCGGACAGGTTGGCCCCAATTTCGTCCGGGCCGGTGGTTTTGATGGTGTATTCCTTAATCAGCCGGCGGGCAGTCTGGTAAATGGCCGGCCAGTTGAGCAGGCCGTTTTTACTGCTGTACGGCGGCTGTCGATGGTAGCCCAGAATGAGGTTCTGGGCCACGCTGGCCCGCGGCAGAAAACCGTCGTTCAGGCGGTCCTGGGGAATGTAGGTGACCCCCTGTTCAATCAACTGCCGGGTGCCGGTCTGGGCCACATCGGTGCCGTTGATGACGACCCGTCCGGCGGCAATGGGCCGGATGCCCAGCAGACTTTCGGCCAGTTCCTGCTGTCCGTTGCCGGCAACCCCGGCGAGGCCCAAAATCTCCTGTTCGTGCACGTCGAACGAGACATCATTCACCACCGGCAGACCGTTTTCATCGCGGACGGTCAGGTTTTCAACGTGCAGAACAACCTTCTCACCGACGGGCAGGGTTTTCTTGCCCAGCCCTTCGCCGGAGAACAGCAGGCTCTTTTCTACGTCCAGTCCCTCGCCCACCATTTCGCGGACAAGGATTTCTTCATTAGCTTCACTGCGCGGCAGAGAGATGGCATTGCGCCCGTTTCGCAGCACGGAAATACGGTCGCAAACGCTCATCACCTCCCTGAGTTTGTGGGTGATGAAAACCACGCTCAACCCCTGGTTGACCATCACCCGCAGGGATTCGAACAGGGCGTCCACCTCCTGGGGGGTCAGGTTGGTGGTGGGTTCGTCCAGAATGAGGATTCTGACACCCCGGTAAAGGGCCTTGAGAATCTCTACCCGCTGGCGGACGCCCATTGGCAGGTTTTCTATCACGGCGCGGGGATCGACCACCAGACCGAACCTTTCCGACAGGTCCGCAATACGTTTTTCTGCTTCATCCAGTTTCAGGGTCGGTCTGTTTTGTAATTCGGTGCCCAGGACGATGTTTTCGGTGACGGTGTAGTTTTCGATTTGCAGGAAGTGCTGGTGCACCATACCGATTCCGTGGGCAATGGCATCCTTGGGGGAACGGATGTCAATCTTTTGCCCGTCCAGGTAAATCTCTCCGGCATCCGGTTTGTAGAGGCCGTAGAGCACATTCATTAACGTGGTCTTCCCCGCGCCGTTGCCGCCCAGAAAGCCGTGAATCTCGTTTTTATTCAGTTCCAGGCTGACGTTATCCAGGGCGACCACAGGCCCAAAGGTCTTGCGGACGCCCACCATTTTCAGCAGAGGTTGTTGCGCCATTGTCACGACTTTCTCGCGTAGTTGGTTTGTAAGCTGTTACTCGATAGGTTCGGTGTTCTTTTCTACCTTGATTTTGCCGGTCTTGATATCTTCTACCAGTTTGGAGATTTCGTCGTTCAGGTCCGGCGGAACGTTCTTCAGCGGAAGCTGAATGTCGAAGCCACTGCCGAACTGCATGGGGTAGTAGCCACCGGTTTCGCCGTCCATAATCTTCTGGGTGATGTCCTTGAGTGGGGTAGACCAGTCGTACAGCACCGCGGTGACGTAGTTATCAGGCGCGTAGTTGGACTTGTCCACGTACTTGGCGGTCGCCCATACCTGCCGGTCGGCGCCTTTGACGGCCTCGAACAGACCAAACATCCCCAGATTGAGCGAGCCAACGATAACGTCTACATCTTCAGACAGCATGGCCTGCGTCAGCTCGCGGGCCTTGGTCGGGTCGTTAAAATCGCCGGCCCATACGGGATTGATTTCTACGTCCAGCCCCAGGTCGTTAATGGCCTGCTCCATGGCGTGGACTTCGGCGTAGGAGAAGGGCAGGGTCAGACCGCCAATGTAGCCCACCTTGCCGGTCTGGGTGAGCTTACCGGCCAGGGCGCCGATGGCGTAAAATCCAACATGGAAGTTGCGGTCGATAATCCAGAAGTTGGGGGGCGGGTCTTCTACCGGGGAGTCCCCTTCGCCGATGAAGTATACATCGGGAAATTCTTTGGCCAGGGCAATGGTCTGGGAAACAAACTGCCCGCCGTGGGTGAAGATGATGTTGAACCCGTTATCGATGTATTCGCGCATCACCCGTTCCACGTCCGGAACGGCAACACTTTCGGAGTAGGCCATTTCAAGCCCCAGGTCAGACTGTACCGCGGTGGCGCCAATATATCCCAGGGTGTTGTAGTCCGCGTCGGTGATGACACCGGGGAAGATGGCGGCAAATTTGAACTGCTTGCCGCCCTCGGTGGCGGGCGCCTGGGCCGGGGCTTCGGGGGTGGCTGGCGCGCCGCATTGCCCGGCGACCAGCAACAGCACCATCAATACTGCCAGAACTGCAAAAATACGGGCCCTCATTTTATCCTCCTTGATAATAACTGCATTTGCATTGTCAATTTTGCCGGAGTGCTGATGCTCGGGGGGGACAATGTTTGGGGAAGAGGGCGTTTTGCTGAGCATCACTCCTTTGTGAACTGCGGTACAGCTGCGTATCTGCCAGGGATTATAATCTCAGGTGGTATCGTTGTCAAATGAGAAAATTAGCAACTGGATAGCTTTCTCTGGTGGCCGGTCTGTAGTAAAATACCGAAAAAACAATGGACAGGAGGTGCTGGGGTGATACTGGTTACCGGTGCAGGGGGAAAAACAGGCAGAAGTGTGGTCAGGGCGCTGACGCGGCGTGGGGCGCGGGTGAGAGGTCTGGTTCACCGTCCGGTTGACCTGCCAGAGCTGGACGAGATGGTTGTGGGCGACATGCGGGCCCCGGCTGTGGTGCAGTCGGCGATGCAGGGAGTGCGGGCGGTGTACCATATCTGCCCCAATATGAGTCAGGACGAAGTGGCTATCGGACGGCTGATGCTGACTGCGGCCTGTACTGCCGGCATTGAACATTTTGTGTACCATTCGGTTCTGCACCCCCAGGTGGAGGCGATGCCTCATCACTGGCAGAAGATGCGGGTTGAAGAGATGCTGTTTGAATCCGGCCTGAACTTTACCATCCTTCAGCCGACAGCCTACATGCAGAATATCCTGGCTCATCGCCACAAAATCTTGACCGACGGTGTTTATCCTGTGCCGTATCCGGTAGACGCCAGACTGAGCCTGGTAGACCTGGAAGACGTGGGCGAAGCGGCGGCGATTATCCTGACGGAACCCGGTCATACCGGGGCCACGTATGAACTGGTCGGGACGGAGCCGGTATCTCAGGTAGAAGTCGCGGCGGTGCTGGAAAAGGTTGTTGGGCGTCCGGTTCGGGCGGTGCAGGTCTCTTTAACGGAATGGGAGGCACGGGCCAGACAGACCGGTTTGGGAAATTACCAGATTGACACGCTGGTGAAGATGTTCCGGTATTACGAGCGGTTTGGTCTGGTGGGTAATCCAAATGTGCTGGCCTGGTTGTTGGGTAGACCTCCTCAATCCCTGGCGAATTTTGTCCGGCGGGTCTTTTAACCGCCGTATCCATCCCCGCCTGAAACAGTCCGACCTTCGCGCCGCGGCGAAGGTCGGACTGCAAACAGGCCAGGATTAGACGAGTACTTCGTCGGGGACGCGCATTACTTCGTTGGCCTTCAGAACCTCATCCGGCACGTCGAAGTTCAGCTCGGCGCCGACCATCTGGCGGACGTAGTCTTTTACCACATGGTCCCAGTACTTCTTGGTGATGTAGTACACGCGGGCGCCGCCCAGTTCGTGCTGGTAGTCAGGCCACGGGTAGCTGGGCTGGGCCATACCAACGCCCCAGCGCCACCAGCCGTTGTAGCTTTCGTAGGTAGCCCACCATTCCTTGTTGCCCAGGATTTCGAAGCCGTAGTAGGCTTTGGCGTAGTACATAATCGCGCCGACCCGCAGACCGCGCATCAGAGCCATAGTGTGCAGGCTGATGTTGATGTCTTCATTCAGCAGGCGGCCATTGGCAAAGCCGGCCCATACCCCGTCAATCAGCCCGACCAGCACATACGGGTCCTTCAGCCGCTTGCGGTACCAGCCAATAAGCTCGGCGTACACCCGTGCCCCCACCACATCGTAGAAGTCATGGTCGGCTTCCATCACCTTCTTGATGTATTCCATCATCATCGGGGCTTCTTCCAGCTTTGCCTCGCGGATGAGCATCGTGCGCCCATCCTTGAGCTGGATGGTGGCCGTCGGCCACGGCTTCAGGTCCATTGCCGGGGCTTGGAGGAGCGGTTCAATTTCGCGGACATCCAGGGTAATTTGTTCGCGGGTTACTTTCTCAGGGGGTTCTAGTCTCATTGTTCTTTCTCCTTTTTAAAATATAATTTTTTGAACTGGCTAAATGTATCAGGTGTGGTGCACCTGGGGTAGGCGAAGGCAATGCCTTCGCCTACCCGTAGATAGACCCTAGTACGGATTGCCTCGCCCGCCCAGACGTTCAACATGCACCGGGTCGTAGCAGTCACCAAAGCGGGTCTTGGGCATGCTGGCCTTCTTTTTCATTAGCTCTTCGTATTCATCATCTTCTACCATAGCCACAATGCGGGCCAGGCTGGCTTCCCCGTCGACAAACCGCCACGGGAAACAGCCCACCTTTACCCGCCGGTTGACCAGCAGGTCAATATCCCCGCCAACACATTCGGCGTGGATGATGCCCTTATCGAACATCCACAGGTGCATCATCTGGTAGGTTTCCGGGGTAAAGTATTCGGCCAGGGGCTTGCCGTATTTTTCCCGGAAGTGCTTGTCGGCTTCGGCGGCCTGAGCCGGCATCCAGTCCCGAATTTTGGTGTTCATCGGGTGGTCTGCACTGCCGCAGTCAACCCCAATCCACTTGAGCTTTTTGTCCATGCACCACCGGGCAAAGCGAGGGTCCGGCCCGGGGTGCTTCACCATGTAGCGGACTTCGTTGCCGTACGGCTGGTCCCACCCGAAATGGTGGTAGCCGGTGTGGATGATGAGGATGTCGTGTTCCTTCACCTCTACCCGCTCTTCAATCATATCCGGCGTGTAAACATCATAGTCACCGCATACATCGCTCAGGTCAACGATGGCCGCATCGCCGGTCAGAAAGTCAAAATCAAGCTGAGCAATGTCCTTGCCGGGGGTGTAGAAGTGAATTTCGCCGTCCAGGTGGGTCCCCACGTGGTTGCTGTGGGTCAGAACCTGCCCGTTCGCGCCGTTTGGAGCCAGGCGTTTAAAATACTTTACCTGCAGAGGCTCGTACGTGGGCCAGGCGGGTGTCCCCACGCCAAATGGAATCGTTAAATCAATAAACTTCATCGTACATCTCCTTTGATGGTAAACTATATGGTCCTGATATAACGTTTAGAAAAGTAAAACGAGGATGATTTTATAATGGAAAACGTGACGGCAACTACGAGCGGCCCTCACGCTTTCATTCTGGGATGTTGGTTCTGCCGGTGAACTCCCTAAAATCGTCCCGAATTATAGACCAATATTCAAAAAAATCAAAATTATGCTGTTCGCAGTTGGCAATTGATTTTAACTGCGAATGTTTGCATTATATTTATACCTCAATTGGACAAATTTTGATAGTGATGAATGTCACTACTCAACGTGACAAACGTTACTTTTTTCCGCTGATGGTGCGTTTGGTGATGGGGTAA
>RFJV01000203.1 GCA_003694775.1 Chloroflexota bacterium
GTCCGGTTCGTCTGCCGGCATCGGCCTGATACTGTTCCTGTTTGTTTCCTTCCGGCTGATGGTTCTGCTGGCCTTTCCGCCGGAAAACCTGATTTTTTACGGGGACTACCGCCACTACTTCAACCTGGCCGATATGACCCGCCGCGGCTTTTACCCGTACCTGCACTATTGGTACGAGTTTCCGCCCATTTTCCCCTGGCTCAATATCGGCGTGTACTGGCTGGCCGGCCAGCAGTTAAAGAACTACATTCCTCTGCTGGCCCTGGTGCTCCTGCTGGCTGAAGCCGGCAACCTGGTTTTGCTGTACCGGCTGGCCCGTCTGCTGTTCGACCCGCGGCGGGCGGAGCGGCTCGCCTGGATTTATACCGCGCTGTTTACGCCGGTCTTCTTCTGGCTGGGTAATTTCGACGCCCTGACTACGTTTTTCATCCTGCTTTCTCTGTACGCCCTGCTCACCGACCGGCCTCGTCTGCTGGGGCTGGGGTTGGGGCTGGGAGCGATGGTCAAGTATGTGCCGGTCATCCTTCTGGCGACCGTCTGGCGGGCCAAGGGGCTGAAGACTGCCCTGGGACAGGCCGCCGCGGTGCTGGTTATCGGTCTGGTGCTGTTTGCCCCCTTCCTGTGGGCCAATCCCACCATGACCCTGGCCTCTCTGGCCGCGCAGGCCGGCAAGTCCTCCTACCAGACGGTGTGGGCCTTGATTGACGGAAACTACACCACCGGCAATTTTGGCCCCTTGATTGACCATTTCGACCCGGCTAAAGCCGTCCAGCCGGTCAACAACCCGGCCCGCATCCCTACCTGGCTGACCTTCATCCCTTTTGGCCTGCTGGGCCTGTGGGTTTTGACCCGCCCCCGCCGCCTCCCCGACCGGCGGCTGGACGCCGTCTGCTTTACTGCCTTCACCTTTCTGCTCTTTTTCCTGTGGTCGCAGGGCTGGAGTCCCCAGTGGCAAACCTTTTTGATACCTCTGCTCCTGCTGGCCCTGCCGGAGCGGCAGGCGGTGCTGTTTGTGGTGGTGCTGGGATTTATTAACTTCCTGGAATGGCCGGTCATCCTGTCGCGGGGGCTGACCCAATTCCTCCCCCTGACCATCATCCTGCGTACTTTGATTTTTGTCCTGCTGGCGGTAAAGCTCTACCAGATGCTGGAGGAGGGTCCTCGTGCGGGTAGATGAGCGCCGGTTGGAATCTCTGCGGCAGAAATATACCCGGTGGCAGTTTCTATTTTTTCCGCCGGCTTTTGAACCTCTGCGCCCTGTACCGCTGACGACTTACCTGCTGATTGTGGCCGTCTCTGCCGGGCTGTTTGCCGTTATCGGCCTGTTTGTTCCGGCGGATGGCTTTCTGGGGTATGATTGGTACCATTATTACTCTCGCGGCATCCGCGAGCCGTTTTATCCGCCCTGGCTGGTCTATGTGCAGTGGCTCACCTGGCCAGGGCTGGTTGGGCTGAACTGTGCCGGGCTGGTGATGGCCCTGTACCAGCGCCGGGCCTCGCCCGTAAGGATGGCGCTTCCCTTCTTGTCTCTACCGGCGCTGTGGCTGTTGTTTCTGGGCCAGCTCGACGGCCTGGTTCTGCTGGGCCTGACCGGTCTGCCCTGGCTGATACCGCTGGCCTCGCTCAAGCCTCAGCTCAGCTTCTTTGCCTTTTTGACCCACCCGCGGCGGCTGGTCTGGCTGGGAGTATGGGTGGGCCTATCCATCGCGGTATGGGGTTTTTGGCTGACCGATATGTTTTCGTATGACCGGCAGTGGCAGGCGCTGTATACCGGCGCCACCCAACCGCAAAACATTTCGCTCTGGCCCTGGGGAGTGCCGCTGGCTCTGGTGCTCTTGTGGCATTCGCGGGGAGATGTCGATATGCTGATGCTGGCCGGTTCGTTTGTCACGCCCCATCTAATGCCCTACAATTATGTCGTTGTCTTGCCGGCCCTGGCTCGAATTCCATTCTGGCTGGCCTGCCTGCTGGTCGCCATAAGCTGGCTTCCTCTGAGTGCTAACTGGGTGGGAGATTGGGGCTGGCAGTTGGGGCATCTGTTTGCCGGGACTTTGTGGCTGGCCCTGTACACCAAACGTCGGAGGGGGGCCGTATGTCTACCCTGACCGGGCGGTTGAAGCTCTTCCAACAGCACCATTCCGAATTTTTGACCATCCTTCTGCTGTTTACGCTCTTCCGGCTGATGATGCTGATGGCTTATGCGCCCCCGTGCCTGCTGTACTGCAGTGATTATCTGTTTTATTTTAACGTTATCGACCTGTCCCGGCAGGGGCTGTATCCGTTTCTGCACTTCTGGTATGAATTTCCGCCTGTTTTCCCTTATCTGAATCTGGTGGCCTACCGTCTGGCCGGTGGTGTGTACCAGAATTATGTCAGCTGGCTGGGGACCTTCTTACTGCTGGCCGATGCCGGTAATCTTGCTCTGCTGTATTGGTTGGGGGCGCGTCTTTATGACCGTTCGTACGCGGCCAAACTTTGCTGGATTTACAGTCTGCTCTTTGCCCCGCTGTATATCTGGCGCAGTACATTCGATTCGCTGACCACTTTCTTTATCCTGCTGACCCTCTATCTGCTGGTCGCCAAAAGATACCGGCTGATGGGGCTGGCGCTGGGGGTCGGGGTAATGGTCAAGTATATTCCGATTATTCTTCTGCCTGCTATCTGGCGAGCCGCCGGCTGGCGGCGGATGGTGCAGGCCTTCCTTCTGGCCGCGGTGGTTGTTTTGGGCGTCTTTGGCCCGTTTTTTGTTCTCAGTCCCCGGTATACGCTGGCTTCTGTCCAGGCTCAGGCGCGGAAATCTTCCTGGCAAACCATCTGGGCATTAATCGATGGGAATTATCAAACCGGCAGTTTTGGGCCGGTAGAAACCCGTTTTGACCCTGCCGCGGCTACCACCCCGGCTCACAATCCGTCCAGAGTACCGCCCGTTATCACTCTGCTGGTCTTTGGCGGTATTGGCCTGTACATTTTTACCCGCCCGGTCCGGCAGTCCCGCGAAAGGGATGCCCTGCTCTTTTCCGCCCTGACGATGGTTATCTTTTTTCTCTGGTCCAAAGGCTGGAGTCCGCAGTGGCAAATTTACCTGATACCACTGCTTCTCCTGTCCCTGTCTGTGGGCGAGGCTTTACTTTACATTATCAGCCTTAGCCTGGTGAACCTGGTGGAGTGGCCCGTTATCCTGGGCCGCGACCTGACCCAATTCCTCCCCCTGACCATCATCCTGCGCACCTTGATTTTTGTCCTGCTGGCGGTAAAGCTCTACCAGCTTTTGGCCGGACGGCAGGGGAA
>RFJV01000204.1 GCA_003694775.1 Chloroflexota bacterium
CGTCCGGACACCGGAGCCGGCGTGTCGGGCAGGGAACCGTTCAAAACGGCCTGGTACAGGGCCTCGGTTTCCGGCAGAGGGGCAACACTCAGCTCCTGGGCCAGCAGGTCGCGCAGGCGCTGGTACTGCCGGGCCGCCTCACCGCGGTTGCCCTGCCGGGCCAGGGCCTCGATGAGGGCGCGGTACACCGGCTCGCGCAGATTGTCGATACCGAGGGCGCGGCGGGCCACCGATACCACTGCCGGCCAGTCGCCGGCCTGCCGGTGCAGGTCTATCAGCTTTTCCAGCCCGCGCAGGTACAGCAGTTGAAGCCGCTCTCGTTCGGCAACCAGCCACAGCTCAAATTCGGGTGCGTCGGCGGTGGACAGCCCCTCCAGGAAAGGGCCGCGGTAAAGGGCCAGCCGGTTTTCCAGCCAGTTGACATCCAGACCGGGCGCGGTCAGCTCGCCGGACAGGGCTTCAAAATGATGGAGGTCCATCCACAGGGCGGGAGAGAGGCCGACCTGCTCGCCGTCCGTGTGGATAATGTCATCGCCCAGATTGCGGCGGATGGCCCACAGGGTGTTGCGCAGGTTTTTCCGGGCCGCATCGGGCAGGCTGTCCGGCCAGAGCAGGTCGGCCAGATGTTCGCGGGGGTGGGGTGTCCGGGTCAGGGCCAGGTAGGCCAGCAGGGCCGTAGCCTTGGCCGGGGCTAACGACACCGGGACCCCATTCCGCCGGTATTCGGGTGCACCTAAAAAGAAAAGTTCCAGGGCAGACATGGCCGTAATTATACCGCAAATGGAGGGCAACTGCCAGCAAGTGGCCCTGCAAAAACCGTGGTTTTGGGACAGTCTCGCGGACGGAGCGAAGGACAGGACAGAGGACGCCGGGGCGGTAGAATGAAAATGTCAATAAGAGGGAAATCCGTAGGACGACATCACGTCGCCCTGCCCCAACATTATTTTAGGAGGAGTACAAAATGGTTGCAGGATTTTTAATTGGACGGATTCTGCTGGGCCTGTTCTTTTTAATGAATGCAGTGAGCCACTTTTCCAGGGCCGAGATGCTGACCGGGTATGCGGCGTCCAAAGGTGTGCCGGCGCCCCGGCTGGCCGTGCTGGGCACAGGGGTTCTCTTGCTGATTGGTAGCCTGAGCATCCTGACCGGCTTCCAGCCGGTCATCGGGGTGATTGCATTGGTGCTTTTCTTCCTGCCCGTCACTTTTATGATGCACAATTTCTGGGCAGTGCAGGATGAACAGACAAAGATGATGGAGATGGTGCAGTTTATGAAGAATATGGCCCTGCTCGGTGCAGTGTTGACCCTGCTGGCAATTCCGCAACCGTGGCCGTTTAGTTTAGGATAGAAAGGAGATTGTACCATGCAGTGGCAAATTGACCCGACCCATTCGTTGATTGAGTTTTCGGTGAAGCATATGATGATTGCGACCGTCCGTGGGCGGTTCACCCGGTTTGAGGGGCAGGTACACCTGGACCCGAAGAATCCGGAGGCTTCCTATGCGGAGGGGAGTGTGGATGTATCCAGCATCGATACCCGTGAACCGGACCGGGACGCACACCTGCGGTCGGCGGACTTTTTTGACGTGGAGAAGTTCCCCCGGATGACCTTCCGCAGTACCCGCGTGGAGCGGGTGGAGGGCAATCGCTACCGGGTTGCCGGTGAACTGACCATCAAAGACGTGACCCGCGAGGTGGTCTTCGATGTGACCGACGGCGGGCGGATGAAAGACCCGTGGGGAAATATCCGCTGGGGGGTCAGCGCGGTCACCCGCATCAGCCGCAAGGATTTTGGCCTGACCTGGAACGTGGCCCTGGAGGCTGGAGGCTGGCTGGTAGGGGACGACATCAAGATTGAGGCAGAACTGGAAGCAGTGCTGGTTCAGGAGCAGGAGCAGGTCCAGGCTTGAACCGGAAGCGTTTGAAACAGCGGGGGTACAGTGTTGGCTGTGCCCCCGCTGTTTTTTGACCGCCTGACCCAGCCGTTGGTCCGGCAACCACAGGAGTGCAAGCCGGAGAACAGCACACGAAACACCCCACGGCATTTCGTGTCCCTCGTGTTTTGCAGTACAATTAGAAGACGGCTCATGTATCGTACGCGTGCTTTGTAAGGGCGACCGGCTGGTCGCCCTTACAATAATAAGCACTTGTTTTACCCATGAGCGTTAGGAGACTTCATTCCCCTGAGTGAGGTAATACCGGTGACCGTTGATTACAGCCGCAAATGGTACGTGATGCTGGCCGTGGCGATGAGCATTTTCCTGGGGACCATC
>RFJV01000205.1 GCA_003694775.1 Chloroflexota bacterium
TGTGACAAGGGGACAAGGAGACAAGGAGACAAGGAGACAAGGAGACAGGGAGAGGGGGAGACAGGGGGAGGAATGAGCCTCAATCTCTAATCTCCAACCCCCAAAACTCAGAAAGGACCAAACACTATGGGTAAAAAACTGCAAGCCTACAAAGAAGCCAAAACCATCGGCACAGAAAACCGATTATGGCCCCTCTACGGTGCGGGGCTGGAAAACCTGGGAAAGGACGGCCGGCCCATCGATGTGGGTATTCCGGAATACGGGCCGGATGAACTGCTGGTGCGGCACGACGCCTGCGGCATCTGCTTTTCCGACATCAAGGTCATCAATGCCGGCGAACAGCACCCCCGCATCTTCAAGGATATGAAGAAAGACCCGGTCGTGCTGGGGCACGAGGTCGCTATGACGGTAGTCGGCGTGGGGGAGAAGCTGAAAGACCGGTACAAGGTGGGCGACCGCTTCATTGTCCAGGCCGACATCTATGTCGACGGGGTGAACTATGCCTACGGGTATATGATTCAGGGCGGTATGTCCCAATACGGGGTAATTGACCAGCGGGTGCTCAACGGCGACCACGGCAACTACCTTCTGCCGGTCAAGCCGGAAACCGGCTACGCCGAAAGTGCCCTGGCCGAGCCGTGGGCCTGCGTGATTGCCGCCTACGAGCTGAAGTACCGCACCGGGCTGAAAAACGGCGGGTTCACCTGGATAATCGGCACGGAGAAAGCGGCAGAGCAGTACCACATCAGCGCCGGCTTTGATGAGCACAGCCACCCGGCCCGGCTGGGGCTGACCAATGTGCCGTCGGCCTTTGCCGCCTGGCTCAGAGAACGGGCCGCGGCCCTGGGCGTGGAGGTGGTGGAGGTTGACCTGCACCAGCCGGGCGACCTTCCGCCCGTGGATGACATCATCATCCTCGGGCCGGACCCGGATGTCATCGAAGCCGCCAGCCCGCGCCTGGCCGATTTTGGCATTGTGGCCCTGCTGGCCGGCGAACCCCTGCCCCGCCCGGTGCAGGTCGATGTGGGCCGCATCCATTACAACCGCTGGACGTATGTCGGCACTGCCGGCACAGACATTGCCCAGGCCTACAGCCGCTACCCCATCCCTGCGGAACTGAAAGCCGGGGGCAAAGCCTGGTTTGTCGGCGCGGGCGGCCCCATCGGGCAGATGCACGTCCAGCGGGCCATCCAGTCGGAAAACCCGCCCGGCCTCATCCTCTGCACCGACCTGTCCGCGGAGCGTCTGCAGGTGCTGGAAGAGATGATGGGGGCCGATGCCCGCGCCAGAGGCATTGAGTTCGTCTGCCTGCAGGTCGGCACAGACGAATACCAGCCCCGGCTGGCAGAGCTGGCCGGCGACGGATTCGACAACATTGTGGTGCTGGCCCCCGCGGCGGCCGTGGTCTCCGACTGCGCCAACTATATGGCTAACCGGGCAGTGATGAACATCTTCGCCGGACTGAAGCGGGGCACAATGGCCGCCCTGGACCTGAGCCACGTTTACCTGCGGGACGTGCGCTTTATCGGCCACACGGCCTCCACCATCGAAGACCTGCGGCTGATGCTCCAGAAAACAGAGAGCCACCAGCTTTCGCCCAACCGGTCGGTGGCGGCGATTGGCTCGCTGGACGCGGCCAAAGAAGGGTACGAGGCCGTGCGCGACGCCCGCTTCCCCGGCAAGGTGGTGATTTACCCCAACATCAAGCCCTTCCCGCTGACCCCCCTGCCCGAACTGAAGGACAAACTGCCCACTGTCTATGCGAAGCTAAAAAATGGCCGCGAATGGACCAAAGAGGCCGAAGATGAATTCCTGGAGCTACTGCTTCCGGATTGAATTGGAGATTGGAGATTGGGAGATAGGGAGATTAAAACTCCCCAACTACCCAACTCACCAACTCACAAACTAACCAACTCACCAACTGTTCACAGGAGGTACTATGTGCCAGCAACTGGTCGATAAAATTGCCCTGGTCACCGGCGGCGGGCAGGGGTTGGGACAGGCCATCTGCCGCCGGCTGGCCGCGGAAGGCTGTCACGTGGTGGTGGCCGACATCAACGAAGAGACCGCCACCGCCACGGCTAATGAAATCACCACCACCACCGACCGGCAGGCTATTGCCGTCAAGGTGGATGTGACCAACGAGGCCCAGGTAGAAGCAATGGTCGCCCGCACCCTGGAAACGTTTGGCCGGCTGGACATCGCCGTATCCAACGCCGGGGTGCTGATTGCCGAAGAAATTACCGAATTTCCGGCAGATAAGTGGCGCTTTGTGATGGATGTCAACCTGTACGGCTACTTTCTGGTTGCCAAGCACGCCGCCCGCCCTATGAAGGAACAGCGGAGCGGGGTTATCATCCAGATTAATTCCAAGTCGGGCAAAAAGGGGAGCTACAAGAATTCTGCCTACGCGGCCAGCAAGTTCGGCGGCATTGGTCTGACCCAGAGCATTGCCCTGGACCTGGCCGAATACAACGTGCGGGTCAATGCCATCTGTCCGGGCAATCTGCTCGACTCCCCGCTGTGGGTCAATTCTCTATATAAGCAGTACGCCAAAAAGTGGGGCATCACCGAGGAGGAAGTCCGGCAGAAGTACATCAACCAGGTGCCGATGAAGCGCGGCTGTACCTACGACGATGTCTGCAATGTGCTGGTCTTTCTGGCCTCTGACCAGGCCAGCTATATGACCGGACAGGCCATCAACGTTACCGGCGGGCAGGAGATGCGGTAGACCCATTTTCCATTTAACCAGAATCCGGTACAATATATGTACAAGAGCTACGCATTTGGCTTGCTAGCAGAATTTTTAACCGCCGAGCACGCCAGGAACGCAGAGAGAAATAGGGTAGCAAAGTAGGGTAGAAATCTTCATCCACAGGGGAAAACGGATGGCTTTACAGCAAATCACAATTGATGTACCCGAAAAGATTTTGCTGGCGGAGAAGATGAATACCGCAGATTTTGCCAAAGAGGTACAAACACTGGCCGCAGTTAAGCTGTACGAGCTTGGACGGTTAACCTCCGGGAGAGCCGCGGAATTGGCTGGCATGAGCAGAGTTGAATTCCTGTTGACCTTACAGCGCTACAAGGTCTTTCCCCTTTCCGCCGAGCTTGAGGATTTAGAAGCCAGCAATGTCTGACGCCATCAGCAATACTTCTCCGCTGTTGTATCTGTACCGGATTGGTAAAATCGAACTTCTACCGCGCCTGTTTGATAAAATATTCACTGTGCCATCTGTAGCCGACGAACTGCAAACAGGCCACCAAAAAGGGTATGATGTTCCACTGCTAGAAAGGTATCACTGGCTAGAAATAGTCTCTCCCAAACAAACCACATCTGAATGGCTGGCAAGAGACCTGGGCAAAGGAGAACTGGAAACAATCGCTCTGGCTCTGGAACGTCAAGAAATGATTGTCCTGCTGGATGACGGATTAGCGCGTCGGATTGCCCAAGCGGCAGGAATAGAGGTATGGGGAACACTTCGTGTCCTGTTAGAAGCCAAAAATCAAGGTCTTCTGCCGGCCATAGCCCCCCTCATCGATGATTTAAGCGATTCAGGGATGTGGATTTCTGCTGATATAAAACGGAGAATACTCAGTCTGGCCGGCGAATAACCGCTCACAATCAGAAGGAGGGGCAAAAATATTCTGCCCCTCCTTTTTGGGATGTGCAGAAGAATAACAAACCTATCCCGGTGGTGCGGTAGACCGCCGGACGATGATTTCTGCGGGGAGCAGTATCTCCTGCGGCGGGCCGGCCTCGCCGCCCAGACGGCTCAGCAGGCGGGCCGCGGCTTGCCGGCCCATCGAATAGGCCGGCTGGGCGACGACCGTCAGAAATGGCTCCAGCACCAGCGTGGCCGGCAGGTCGTCAAACGCGGCCAGTGAAATATCCACCGGAACCGCCAGCCCGGCCTCGCGCAGGGCACGGAACGCGCCAATGGCAATAAAATTGTTGGCCGCCAGCACTGCCGTGGGGCGGGGAGATGTAGACAGGACCGTCCGCATCATCTGGAAACCCGCCCCCTGATTGAAGCCCCCAAACAAAACCAGCCGTTCGTCTACCGGCACACCGGCCTCCTCCAGTGCCTGCCGGTAGCCGGTCACCCGGTCTGCCGCGGTCGATACATCCGGCGGACCGGAGAGAATGGCAATCCGCCGGTGTCCCAACCCCAGCAGATGGCGGGTCAGGTCGCGGGCCGCGGCCACCGAGTCACAGCGCACCGTGTCCACCTGCACCTCCGGCACTCGCCGGTCCAGCACCACCACCTCGACCCCCTGCTGTTGGAGCAAGCGCACCGGTTCGGGCCGGCTCCGGGCCGGAACCAGCAAAATTCCGTCGACCTGCTTTTCCAGCAGAACGTTCAAATAGCGGGCCTGCTTTTCTTCCGACTCGTCGGTGTTGCACAGAATCAGGTTGAAATTGCCCTGGCTGGCCGCATCTTCCGCGCCGCGGGCCACCAGTGTCCAGAAGGGATTGGTCATATCGGTCAGCACCAGAGCAATAGTGCGGGTTTGTTTTGAACGCAAACTGCGGGCCACCGAGTTGGGTACATATCCCAACGCCTCAATGGCTTCTTCCACCCGCCGGCGGGTCTCCGGGCTGACGTAGCCGGAGCTGTTGACCACCCGCGATACCGTGATGGGCGCCACCCCGGCCCGTCTGGCAACGTCCCGAATGGTAGGCATGATTATCTCCTGCAAAATAGCTGGCGCGTCTCAAAATACCAGATTTTATGATAACGATACCATACAGTATAAGACGAAACAACCTAAAGGGCAACCGGCAGTTTTCGCGCAGAACGGGTTGACAGGACAACCAGTTCGTGCTATGATGCACAAAAAATATGGTAACGTTACCATATTCAGCTTTTTTTCACCAAAACGGAGGAGATTCCCAATGCCAGATATGATATACCGCACCTTAGGCAATACCGGTCTCCAGGTATCCATTGTGGGATTTGGCGCGTCACCGCTGGGGCAGGAGTTCGGCCAGATTGACCCCGCCGAAGGTCGCCGGGCCGTGCATTACGCCATTGACCACGGCATCAACTATTTCGACGTGGCCCCCTACTACGGCCGCACCCTGGCCGAAACCCGCCTGGGCGAGGCCCTGGAAGGCCGCCGGGACAA
>RFJV01000206.1 GCA_003694775.1 Chloroflexota bacterium
CACCGTCCATTATACAGGATTTTTTATTAAGATTCAAGCTGTTTTTACCGGTTCAAACACAACCAAACGCTCATCACCCGACCGGTAGCGGTCGGGATATTTCACGCCCTGCCGGTCGGCTTGAAACCAGCGGAATCGGTCTTTTTCTTTGATGTACAGTTCTGTCCACCACTCCGACCCGCCGGCATCAAAGCAAATCCAGGGCGTGAGTCTATCACGATGAGAAAGAATCAGCCGGCCCTCCGGGGTTGAGGATACGTCGGTGATGCCGCTGATAACCAGGACATCATCCCGGTCGGTTACGGTCACCCAACTGCCGCGGTACTGAAACAAGACCGTGAAACGCAGGGGCCGTCCAGGGCCATCGAGCGACAGGTCAGGCGTTCCCAACACCCGCCGGCCCACCCGGACGAGGAACGTTTTTCCGTCCAGATGCTCCCGCCACCAGGTGTCATCAGCAGGCAGGAAGCGGTAGTCCAGCGGGTCGGAGGACCAGGCCGGTTCGGCCTTGTCTTGAAGCACAAAGAAGTCTTCCCGGTGCAGTTCTTGTTGGAATTTCCGGTACTCTATCTGGTCGCTGTCCCAGACGATGCGGGTGAGCTGGTTCCGGTTTTCCCGGCAGTAAATCCCGCCGTAAAATTCCTTTTCCCACGGCTGGCCCAGAATTCGGACGCAGTCGGCGGAAATGGACAGCGTCTCGCCCCTCGATTGTTTCCGGACTTCCCGGATATCCCGAACGATAATGATGCTTCCTCCTATCCACAGGAGGAGATGGTTTTTCCAGCAGTATCCCAGGGAAATGCCGTGGTGGTATACAAAACCGAGGTATCTATCCGGTACATATTCAAATGAATATTCTACATCTGCCGCGGTACACCGGATGGCATGGTACCAATGAGCCGGAAACCAGCGGGCCAATGTCCGGGCGATGGGGGAGTGTTCGGTGGTGTACAGTTGAAACGGGGGAGGACGGCGGCCACGATATACCGCCGGTATCACCGACCCTCCTATTATCAAAAAGAGGGCCACAAAGAACAGCCAGGGCGGCAGGTTCCAGAAACCCACGGCCAAAAAGGCCATCATCGAAAGCCACAAAACCAGGCCAAGCCAGGCCATCACCGGTGCAGTTTCTGACCACGGCATCCGGAAGAAGCGGACCTCAATCAGCAAGGCGCCTCCCAGAACAGCAAGCAAAACGGCGGTGGAGAAGAAGGCCGGTCCCCAATAATTCATTCTTCAAACCTCACTGCCCACTACCGTAAATTCGTAAATTCGCAGATTCGTAGTATAATGCCATTTCTGTACACCAAAAAATTTCAACACCACCTGTTTCAGGAGGCGCAGGAATGGAAGTCACCCACAAGCAGTTACGCCGCTGTGACCTGGTCACCGTTTCCGGACGCATCGACGCGGCGACGGTCAAACAGCTTTCCGATGTCCTGTCCGAAATCAAGAATGCCGGACGGTACAACATTGTCCTGAATATGAAAAACGTCACCTATATTTCCAGCGCCGGCTTGAGTGAACTCATCGACACCCAGAACACCTGCAAACAGCTCAATCGGGGAGAGCTGGTGCTGGCCGAAGTACCCGACCGCATCATGGACGTTCTGAAGCTGGCCGGCTTGACTTCCCTGTTCAAAATTTTTACCACAGAAACCGAGGCTGTAGGGTATTTCTAAATTGAGCCGCCGGCAGACCCTGACCGTAGACGGATACTACAAAAACCTCAAAAAGATTGCCGATTTTGTCACTGCCGCGGCCCGGCAGGCCGGCATGGACGAGGACGAGGTCTATGCCGTGCAGATGGCCGTCGACGAGGCCTGCACCAACATCATCGAGCATGCTTACGGCGGCGAGGGCCGCGGCAAAATCCGGCTCACCTGCCAGCCCCTGCCCAACGGCCTGCAGGTCACCATCCACGACCAGGGCCGCCCCTTCGACCCGGCCAAAGTTCCGGTCCTCAACCCCAACTCCCCGGCTGAAACCCGTTCGCCCGGCGGGATGGGCCTCTTTTTCATCTACCGCCTGATGGACCGGGTGGAATTCCAGCCTTCGTCTGCCGGAGAAAACCGGCTGGTGCTGGTCAAACAGCGGAAAACACAGCCATGACGGCCTCAAACGTACCCCAAACAACCAACCGCTCCGAACTTTGGCGGCTTAAACAGCTGGCGCTGGTCAGCCAGGTAGCCACCCAGGTCACCAGCATCCTGGAGCTGGATGAGCTGTTCGTCCGCGTGGTCGGCCTGATTTACCAGACCTTTGAGTTCTACGCCGTTTCCCTGTATACCCTGGAAGGCGACTACCTGGTTCTGCGCGCCCAGGCCGGCCCGGCCAAAACCTTTTCCGCCGACGAAGCCTTCATCCCCACCGACGCCGAAAAAATCCCCCTGGGCAAAGGAATTATCGGCTGGGTAGCCGCCAACCAGCAGGAGCTGGTGGTCACCGATGTGTGGAAAGAGCGGCGCTTCCGCTACAGTCCGGAATTTCCCAACACCGAGGCAGAAATCGCCCTGCCCCTCAAGGTGGAAGACCGCCTGCTGGGCGTGCTGGACGTGCAGTTGGACTACCCGGAAGATTTTGATGAAAGCGACCTGCTGGTTCTGCGCGCCCTGGCTGGCCAGGTGTCGATGGCTATCGAAGACACCCGCCTCTACGCCGAAGCCGCTCGCCGCGGGGAACATCTGGCCACCATCTCCGCGGTCAGTTGGGCGATTGCCTCCATTCTGGATGTGGACCGGCTCCTGGAGCAGGTCTGCGAATTGATTCGTCACTACTTCCACTACCCGTGCGTGCAGGTTTTCACCGTCAACCCCGGACGCGGGCGCATCGAATACCGGGCCGGCAGTGGGCGTCAGGCCGACATCCTCCGCCAGACACCGCTCACCTATCCGCTGGACGACCCGCACGGCATCATTCCCCTGGTGGCCCGTACCGGAGAGACCATCCTGGCAAACGATGTGACCGCCTTTCCGGCCTACCGGCCTTCTGGCGTGGTTCCCCCCACTACCCGCTCGGAACTGACGGTGCCGCTGGTCTACAACGAGGAAGTGCTGGGCGTGCTCGACGTGCAGAGCGACGAGGTCAACGCCTTTACCCCGGACGACCGGGCCACCATGGAAACGCTGGCGGCCAACATCGGTGTGGCTCTGCGCAATGCCAACCTGTACCGCTCGGAGCGCTGGCGGCGGCAGGTCGCCGACAGCCTGCGCCGCATTTCCGGCGCACTCATCACCGACGTAGACCTGCAGTCTATCCTGAAAACCATCCTGGCAGAACTGAAGCGCAATCTCCCTGCCGACGCTCTGACCCTGTGGCTTTTTGTCGACGCCCAGGTGGGCGCGCCTTCCGCAGAAAACGAACCCGGCCAGAAAAGAAGCCGCCGCCTGCTCCTGTCGACCACCGAGCCGGCGGATGTGGTCTCCTTTGAGCCGAATTTTGAACCGCGCCGCGACCCCTGGCTCCAGGCGGGCCTCCACTCCAGCGAGCCGGTTATCCGCCAGCCCAACCACCCCCCCGACCCGGTGGCCGCACGGCTGGGCTACCCCGCCGACCATTCGGCCATTGTGGCCCCTCTCCAGGTGCAGAAGCGCCGGCTGGGTCTGCTCACCCTGACCCACCACGAACCGGGCAAATACGGCGCAGAAGCCCACGCGGTGACCACGGCCTTTGCCAACCAGGCCGCCATTGCCATTGAAAACGCCCGGCTTTTTCACGTTGCCCAAACCGAGGCCCGCATCAGCCGCGCCCTTCTGCAGGTGGCTGAAGCGGCCCAGGATATGGACAACCTGGAACCGGCGCTGGTCGCCATTACCCAGGTGGCCTCGCTCATTACCCAGGTGGAAGGCTGTGCCATCTGGCTCCGCCAGCAAAACGACACCACCTACCACCCCACCGCCTGCTCCGGCCTGTCGCCGCAGGGGCAGGAATTCTTCCAGCAGTGCCTTCTCTCCCCGGCGCAGGTTCCGGCCCTGTCTGCCCTCAACCGCCACCGCCAGCCGGTGGTCATTCTGAACGCCGCCGCAGATGCCCGCTTCCCGGCGAACATTGCCGCCGGTCTAGGGGTCAGTGCGCTGGCCCTCCTGCCCATTGTGGCCCACGGCGACATGCTGGGCCTGATGCTGGTCTCCTTCAGCGCCCCGGCCCTGATTCGCCATGACGACATCCGCCTGCTGTCTGGCATTGCCCGGCAGGCCGCAGTGGCCATCGAAAGCAAGTTCCTGTACGACCAGAAGCTCCAGCAGGAGCGGCTGGCCCACGAACTGCAACTGGCAAAAGAGATTCAAACCTCGCTCATTCCGGCCAGGCCGCCAGACCTGCCCGGCTGGGAGCTGGCGGCCTGCTGGCGAGCGGCGCAGGAAGTGGCCGGCGATTTTTACGACTTCATCGAAGTATCGCCCCACCGGCTGGGGCTGGTCATTGCCGACGTGTCGGGCAAGGGCCTGCCCGCGGCCATGTTTATGGCCCTCACCCGCTCCCTCATCCGGGCCGTGGCCCCCGGTCAGCACGACCCGCGGGCCGTGCTGACCCGCGTCAACCAGCTTCTGCTTCCCGACACCCGCCGCGGCAAGTTTGTATCGCTGTTCTACGCCATCCTCGATACCCAAACCGGTGAACTGACCTACAGCAATGCCGGGCATAACCCGCCGTTCCTTCTGCGCGGGGACGGCACGCTGGAAAGTCTGGCGTTGCCGGGGATTGTCCTCGGCGTCAAGCCGGATATCGAACCTCAGAAAGGCCGCACCCGCCTGCTCCCCGGCGATGGGGTGGTCTTCTACACCGACGGCGTGACCGAGGTTTTCAACGACGCGGCAGATATTTTCGGCGAGGCGCGCCTGCGCGACGTTATCCAGGCCGGCTGGGACAATGGCCCGCAGGCGCTGGTCGACCGGATTCAGGCCGCGGTCAACCGCTTCAGCGCCACAGCTCTGCCGCACGATGACTTTACCCTGCTGATTTTGAGAAGACAGAATGCCCGCTAAAACTGCATCGCCAACCATTGAAAAAACATTTCACTCCGCCGCCCACGTACGCCGTCTCCCGGAACGGGACGTGCTGGAAGAGGGCTGGCTCCACCAGCTTTTTCTGATTACCCACGTGCTGGCCGCCTGGCCGGCCTGGAAGCTGGCCCTGATGGTGCTGGGCGCGACCGCGCTGGTGTGGTATGTCTGGCTTCCGCTGGGGCCGTTCTCCCTGACCGCGGCGGCAATCTTTTTGGGGTTTGTTCTGCTGGACTGGGCCTTACTGCTGAATCTGCCGCAGGCCGGCCTGTCGTACGGACCGGTGGGGCCGCAACTGCTGGTGATGACCACCCCCCGGCTGGTCTCAGCCGTGCTGTTGGGGCTGGTCGCCCGGCTGGCGGGCTGGCACGGCGCGGCGGTTGTGCCCATCTCCGGGCTGAGTCTGATACAAATGCTGGGCGCGGCGGTGTACGTATGGGGCGCGCTGGTCGAGCCGTTCCGCCTGACCCTCACCCGCCGGAAACTGCATTCGGCCTACCTGAAAGGCGCGTCTCCCCCCATCCGTCTGCTCCACATCAGCGACCTGCACATCGAGCGGCTGACCCGCCGCGAAGCGTTCCTGCTGGAGCTGGTCGCCGAAGCCAAACCCGACCTCATCGTCATCACCGGCGATTACCTGAACCTTTCTTACGTGGACGACCCCCTGGCCCGCAGTGAAGTGCGCAAACTGCTGGCCCGTCTGCACGCTCCGCTGGGCGTGTACGCCACGCTGGGCAGTCCGCCGGTAGACCCCCGCACCACCACGCCCTCTCTCTTTGAGGGGCTGGAGCACATCCGCCTCCTGCGCGACGAGGTCGCCGTGCTGAACCTGCCGGACGGTCGCCGCCTGTCTTTGCTGGGCCTGGACTGCGACCACGCCCTGGACATCGACGCGGAGGTGTTCCGGGCGCTGGTTGACCTGGCCCCGGCAGATTCGGCCCGTATTCTGCTGTACCATTCGCCGGAGCTGATGCCGCTGGTTCAGCAGTACCCGGTAGACCTGTACCTGTGCGGCCATACGCACGGCGGGCAGGTGCGTCTGCCGGTTTTCGGGGCCTTGCTGACCAGCAGTGCCCTGGGCAAACGGTACGAGATGGGGCTGTACCAGGAACAGGGCACCACGCTGTACATCAGCCGGGGAGTCGGTCTGGAAGGGCTGAGCGCCCCCCGCCTGCGCCTGCTCTGCCCCCCGGAAATCATTCTGTGGGAACTGAGTTGATAGTGAAAAATGGTGGAATCTACTCAGCCGTCCACGAATAAAACACGAATTCACGAATAACTAACCTCGCCGGCAGTACTGGTAAGCAGGACGTAACTGCTCAGATTTTGCAGGCTGTTCCGGAAACCGGCTTTTTCCCTGGTACGTTTTACGTCCGCTCGTCCATTCGTCCATTCGTAAATTCGTCTATTCGTAAATTCGTAAATTTGTGTATTCGTGAAAAATTCGCGGACGGGTGAAAAGTAACGTAAAACGTAAGGTAATGTTTTACGAAACCAACCACTCACCAACTCACCAACTAACAAACTAACCAACTCCAAGGATGAGACCATTGAACCAAAACCATACACCGGACTATCTAATTATCGGACATCTTACCCGCGACCTTGTACCCGGCGGGGCCATTCTGGGCGGTACGCCGGGCTATGCCGGGCTGACAGCCCACCGGCTGGGCAAGCGGACGGCCATTGTCACCAGCATTGGGCCGGACGCGCCGCCTATGGACATTCTGGACGGCATTGAGATAGTATCTGTCCCTGCAGAGGCGACCACCACCTTTGAAAATATCTACATCAGCGGAACCCGCTACCAGAAGTGGCTGGCAACCGCGGCCAGCCTTCTGCCGGAGCACGTGCCCCCCGCCTGGCGACAGGCTCCCATCGTCCACCTGTCACCGATGGCGCAGGAACTGTCGCCGGCGCTGTGCCGGCAGTTTCCCCACAGCCTGGTCTGCGTGACCATCCAGGGCTGGCTGCGCGGCCGCGACGAGGAGAACAACGTCATTTTTGCCCCCCATCCGGCGCTGGACGCGTCGCTGGGGTGCATCGACATCCTGGTGATGAGCCTGGCAGACGTGGGCGGAGACCGGGCCGCGGCGGACCATCTGCTGACCTCGGTAAAGATTGGCGTGGAAACGTTGGGGCCGGGTGGATGCCGGGTGTACCACAACGGCGAAATTCTGCACGTGCCGGTCAAGCCGGAGGAAGAGGTGGACCCCACCGGCGCGGGGGATATTTTTGCCGCGGCCTTCTTTGTACGCTACCAGGAAACCGGCAACCTGCTTCAGGCGGCCCGGTTTGCCAATGCCTGCGGCTCGCTGTCGGTGCGGGAGCGGGGCATCGGTGCAGTGCCCACCCTGAGAGAGGTGCAGGAGCACCTGGCAGAGCTGTACCACCCCGAAGCCGTTCCCGCGGATTGCGGGTCGACTTAATTTTTCACAATCACCGGTAAGTAAACACAGTAACAAGGGGCACTGCCACCGCCGTCCTGTTTCCAGCGATGGTAATAGACATTGAGCAAGGGAACAAACTCGGCGGTGGCTTTTTGTCCCCCCGCGGCAGTGGGATGGCTGTCCCAGGAGCCGCTGGGATAGGCCGAGTAGCTGCTGTTCACCGTCTGGAGGTGCTGGACCGCACCGTTCCACCAGCGATGATGGTTTCC
>RFJV01000207.1 GCA_003694775.1 Chloroflexota bacterium
AATTATGCAGATTTTGTGCAGAATTGGGGGAAAAGTTGTGGGGTTTGGACTGTTCAATCCTGCGCGGTGAATTTCTGAAGCAGGGCCAGCACCCCCCAGAGGACAACAATGAGCGCCGCGCCCGGAATCAGGCACAGCAGGCCGGTCAGCACAGCCTGCCGGCCCCAGATGAGGGCTATCAGTCCGCCACCGGCCAGCAGGAGCACCAGCACCACCAGAACCAACTGCCAGATTTCGTTTCTTCGCCGCCCGGCGCGGTAATCGGTGGGTTTGTTTTTCATTACCGGACATTGTAGCACAGCCGGACGAATTTGCGAACTTGTGTTATAATACCAATCTATGATACCACCCACCAAACCGGAACGCCGTCTGACGCTCAACAGCCGTCTACTGCCCTGGCTGGTCGGCCTGCTGGCGGTGATGCAGGTCGTTGCCCCTTACCGGGGATGGGTCATCCTGCTGGTGGGGCTGGGCGGCCTGTGGCTGTTCTGCCTGGGCTGGGCCTGGATGCTGGCCCAGTCCCTGTGGGTAGAACGGGAGATGCGTTTCGGCTGGGCGCAGGTCGGCGACCGGCTGGAGGAGCGCTTTACCCTGACCAATGCCGGGCCGCTCCCCGCCCTCTGGGTAGAGATTATCGACCATTCAACCATGCCCGGCTACAACCCCAGCCGGGCCACCGGCATCGGCGGCACCAGCACCAGCCGCTGGTACAGCCGCGGCGAATGCCGACAGCGGGGCATTTACACCCTCGGCCCCACCACCGTCCGTTCCGGCGACCCCTTTGGCCTGTTTACCGTGGCCATAACCAACCCGGACTCGGCCACCTTTACGGTTCTGCCGCCGATTGTCTCCCTGCCGTTCATCGAGGTCGCCGCCGGTGGCCGGGCCGGCGAAGGCCGCTCCCGCCCCGACCCGTTCGAACGCACCGTCAGTGCCAGCGGGGTGCGGCCCTACCTGCCTGGCGACAGCCGGGCATCCATTCACTGGCCCACCTCGGCTCGCCGCAGCGGCCTGTTTGTCCGCACCTTCGACAGTATGCCCTCCGGCGACTGGTGGCTGGTGCTGGACCTGGACGCGGCGGTACAGGCCGGTCAGAATATGGATTCCACTGCCGAGCACGCGGTCATCCTGGCCGCCTCCCTGGCCGACCGGGGCCTGCGGCTGAACCGGGCTGTCGGTCTGCTGGCCTACGGGCAGGAGCTGGTCTGGCTTCCCCCCAGGAACGACCCCAGCCAGCGGGAGCGCATCCTGCGCCATCTGGCGGTCATTACCCCCGGCAACCGCTCCCTGTCCGACCTGCTCTCCCGCGCTGTCATCTCTACCCGGCAGGCGGTGAGCCTGGTTATCATCACCCCGGCAGTAGACGGAAGCTGGATTCCCGCCCTCCTGCCTCTCCTGCATCGCGGGGCGCAGGCCACTGTTCTCCTGCTGGACCCGCAGTCCTTTGGCGGACCGGCCAGTGCCCGGCCCTGCCAGAGCACGCTGACCAGCCTGGGCGTGACCGTCCACCGGGTGACCCGCGACCTGCTGAACCGCCCCGATACCCGGCCCGGCCAGCGGGGCCGCTGGGACTGGCGGGTAACACCCACAGGCCGCGCCCGTCCGGGCCGCCAGCCGGGCCGTTTAACCTGGCGCAGATTGGGGAATTAGCTCGCTATGCCGCTGGACTACCTGGTTCGTTTCATCGCCTTTTTCATCCGCCGGCTGGGGGTTTCCACCTTCCTTTCCCTGCTCCTGCTTTCTGCCATTTTGGGCAGTGTGGCCTGGACCCTGGCCGAGGTGCTCCGCGGGCCGGAGCCAACCCTGCTGTTCCTGCTGGCCGGCCTGGGCCTGGTGCTGGGCTGGCGGCTGGCCGCCTTCCCCTGGCTGACCGGCGGTCTGGCCGCCTTTACCGCCGCGGCGGTGGGGGTCGAGCTGGTATGGGTGCGGGTTGGCCGGCTGGAGGACGAACTGCTCTCCGTGGTGCGTCCCCTCCCCCGGCTGGTCTGGCAGGTCTGGCGCTGGCCCCTGGCCGGGACACCGGATATCCGTCCTGCAGTCGAAGCCGCGGGGCAGTTGGGACAGGCCGCGGCGGTGCTGTGGGCACGGCTGGCCGCCTGGCTGACCAGCCTCGGCGGGGACACGGCCTTTGACCCCGTGGCCGCCACCCTGGCCTGGGGAGCGGTGATGTGGGTGGTGTCGGTGTGGGCCGGCTGGGCCACCCGGCGCTACCGCCAGCCCCTGCTGGCCGTTGTCCCGGCGGGCGGCCTGCTGGCCGTGGTGCTGGCTTACGCCCTGTCTCACACCGGCGCTCTGCTGGTGGTGCTGGCCAGCACCCTCCTGCTGATGGGCCTGACCAGCGCCCACCATCGCGAGCAGTCCTGGCTGGCCCGGCGGGTCGATTTTTCGCGGGACATCCGGCTCGACCTGGCCTTTGCCGTGCTGGCCGTGTCGCTGGGGCTGACCGCGGTAGCCGGCGCGGCGCCCTCCCTCTCCATCACCAACATTGCCCGCCGGGTGCAGGAAACTTTCCGGGCCGGACCGGTGGTCAATTCGCTGGGGATTCAGCGCCGCTACGACCCCGCCAACCTGCCCGACCGTCTGCGCGCCCCCGGCCTGCCGCGCCGCCATCTGCTTGGCTCCGGACCGGAGCTGTCGGAGCGGGTGGTGATGCAGATTGCGGTTGATGGGCCGCGGGCACGCTACTACTGGCGCGGGGCCACCTACGATACCTACACCGGCTACGGCTGGCTGACCGGCAAAACCACCCCGCAGACCGTCCCCCCCGGCGAGCCGCTGGTCCAGGCCGACCTGCCGGCCCGCCGGCTGGTCCGCCAGACTGTGGAGGTGGTCGGCAGTACCGGCAGTCTGCTCTATGCCGCCGGGGAGCCGGTGGCGGTTGACCAGCCGGTGACGGTCAACCGCCGCAGTCACGACGACCTGTTCGGCGGGCGGGTGGATGCCCCGCTGTACCGGGTCGACTCCCTGGTTCCGGTAGCCAGTGAAGCCGAACTCGACCGGGCTACCGGCGGCTACCCGGACTGGGTGGCCCGGCGCTACCTCCGGCTTCCGGCAACCATCCCCGACCGGGTGCTGACCCTGGCCCGCGACCTGACTGCGGTGGAAGCCACGCCGTACCGCCGGGCCAGAGCCATCGAAAGCTACCTGCGCCGTATTCCCTATTCACTCGACCTGCCGGAACCGCCGCTCCGGCGGGACGTGGTGGACTATTTTTTGTTCGACCTGCGCCGCGGCTACTGCGACTACTACGCCACAGCGATGGTGGTGCTGGCGCGGGCCGCGGGTCTGCCGGCCCGGCTGGCGGTGGGGTATGTCAGCAACCGGTACGATGAAGCCACCGGGCGCTACATCGTCACCGAGGCAGAGGGGCACTCGTGGCCGGAAATCTACTTTTCCGGCTACGGCTGGATACCGTTTGAGCCAACCGGGGGCCGGCCTCCGCTCGACCGTCCGGTGCAGGCCGTTCAGACGGGGGAACGGCCTGCGGCCCCGCTGGTGGCAAGCGGACCGGACTGGGGTAGCTGGCCGGTGCGACTGCTGGCCGGGCTGGTTCTGCTGGCGGCAGTCGGGGGGGCGGGCTGGCAGGTGGTTGACCTGTGGCGGCTCTACCGGGCCGGGCCGGACGAAGCCATCCGGCGTATTTACGCCCGGATATTCCGCCGCGGGCGGCAGTTGGGTGTACCGGTTTTTCCGGGAATGACACCCTACGAGTTCGGCAGAGCGCTGGAAGACCGGCTGGTTGACCTGCCGGTGGGGGCGCGGTGGCGCAGATGGCTGGCCTCCTCTCCCCGTCGCGCCCGCCGGCTGGTCGGGCTGTACGTGCGGACTGTGTACAGCCCCTACCCGCCGGGCCAGTCCGCCCGGCGGCGAGCCATTCGCCTGTGGCGGCGTTTGCGCTGGCAGTTGTGGCTGGCACAGGCCGTGCGGTGGATGCGGAAGGCTGAAGGTTGAAGCGGGGGACTTTCCGGCAGTATTCAGCGCCGGCCGTGGCAGTGCTTGAACTTGAGGCCGCTTCCGCAGGGACAGGGGGCATTGCGGTGGGCGGCGGCAAATCGGCGGCGCAGGCCGGCCTCTTGCCGGGCCAGATGGGCCATTATGTTGGCCGGAGCACGCTGGTGGCGGATTTCGTTCGCCATAAATTCCATCGCCGGGGCAATGTGGGTAAAGAATCTTTTGTAGCCTGCACACAGGTAGTTAAGGCCCGGTTCCCCGTCCGGGGTGGAGAGCAGGCGGTTTTTGGGACAGCCGCCGTTGCAGACAAACCGCACCGGACACCGGCGGCAGTAGCGGGGCAGGGTGGTCTGCTTGGCCTGCCCAAACTGGCGTTGTTTTTCTGACCCCACCATCTCCAGCAGAGGCGTTTCCCGCAGATTGCCCAGGCGATGCGCCGGTTCCACAAAGTGGTCGCAGGAAAAGAGGTCGCCGTTGTGCTCCAGGGCCAGGGCCTGGCCGCAGGTCGGTTCAAAAATGCACAGGCCCGGCGGACGGCCCAGCCAGGCCGCCAGGGCCACGTCGAAAATCTGGACGAACACCCGGCCCACGTCGCGGCGCACCCATTCCTCAAAAACGGCAATCAGAAAGTCGCCGTACTGCTGGCCGGTGACGGAGCGGTCCGTTACCCGGTGGCCTTCCTGGTAGCCGGTGGTGTTGTCTCGCTCCACAATGGGGATGAACTGGATGAACCGCGCGCCGGCTTCATCGCGCAGGAAGCGGTAAACCTCCAGGGGATGGCCGGCATTGGCCGCGTGGACGGTAGTCAGGATGTTGAACTCCACCCGATGTTTTTTGAGCAGGGCCAGACCATCCATCACCCGGTCAAAAGTGGGGCGACCTGCCTTGTCTACCCGGTAGGCATCGTGCAGGGCGCGGGGGCCGTCCAGACTGAGGCCGACGAGGAAATTGTGCTGGCGAAAGAAGCGGCACCAGTCGGAGGTGAGGGTGACGCCGTTGGTTTGCAGGGCGTTGTGAATCTGCATCCCCGGTTTGCGGTACTTTTTCTGCAGGGCGACGGCCCG
>RFJV01000208.1 GCA_003694775.1 Chloroflexota bacterium
CATCAACGTGCCGCTGGCATTCTCGCTGGAGGGGGCGGTGCCGGCCGGCAGTACCACGATTGGCGCAACCACGGTCCGCTCCACAGGCCAGTCGGTCATTATCCCGGTTCCGTCGGCGGAGGAGCTGGTCGCCAATATACCGCCTTCCCAGCGCACGGTGCAGTTTGAAGTGCCTGTGCCCATCCGGCAGGAGTTCCCGGTCAACGCCGAAGTACCGCTGAACCTGCCCTTTGGCGACGAGTTTACCGTGCAAATCGACAAGACCATCCCCATCGACCTGGAAATTCCGGTCAGCATTCCCATCGAAACCGAGGTGGTTGTGCCTATCAATATGACCATCCCCGTGGCGATGGAAGTGCCCATTGTGATGGACGTGCCCATCGATATTGCCATCAGCGACACGCCGTTTGGGGCTTACCTGCGCAACCTGGGCGACGCCCTGCGTCAGGCCACGACCCGCTTCTAGCACGCCAAACCAAAACGCCGGCGGACGGGAGCACCCCGTCCGCCGGTTTGTTTTTATGGGGGTCTGGTTGTATTATAGAGCTGATAAAAGGGGACACCTCTGCAGGAGTTATAGTCTGATGGCAATGCATCAACTCGATTTACCGCTAAATAATAACGAGAACGCCAATCTGCCCTCTAATTACCGGGCACGGCTTATTCACCTCCTGTCTGGAGACCTGGATTTTCATCATAAAAACAGCCGCTACGCCTCGCACAACTTTCATGCTTTTCCGGCAAAGTTTCCCCCTCAACTGCCGGGAGTGTTCATTCAGGCACTCACCGCCCCGGGCGAAGCGGTGCTGGACCCAATGATGGGGTCCGGAACGACTATTCTGGAAGCATACTTGCTGGGTCGGCGGGCAGTTGGGTTTGATATTGACCCCCTGGCCCGATTAATTACTCAGGTAAAAGTAACCCCGATAGACCCGGAAAAAATCAGAGCCATCGGCAACAATATCCTTACCCAAGCACATTATGCAGTCACTCAAAATTGTTCAGAACTGGAAGAACAGCTTAAGCATTTGTGGGACTCAAACACCAAAAAATTTGTCGATTACTGGTTTGCTCCTGAAACACAGATAGAGCTTTTGGCCCTGCGCAACGAAATCGAAAAAATAGAAGAGCCGGATATCCGGGCGTTTTTTGAAGTAGCATTTTCGGCTATTATCATTACCAAATCCGGTGGCGTTTCGTTGGCACTTGACCTGGCTCATACCCGCCCTCACCGGGCCAAAATTATTGTCACCGAAAACAACAGGGGAAAAATAACCGAGGTCTCATCTGGCAAAAGGTTTACCACCAAAATTCTCCGGTCAGCCCTGGAAGAGTTTGGTAAACGATATCTGCAAAATCTCAACGGTCTGGTTTCTTCCCGGGAAGGGCAGATACAGCCGGTTTTGAAATATGGTAACGCCCAAAAACTTCCCTTAGACGCAGAAAGCATTGACCTTATCGTTACCTCACCCCCCTATGCCTCCAACGCTATCGATTATATGCGTGCCCATAAATTTTCACTGGTCTGGCTGGGGCATAATATTGATGAGTTAGGTAAAAAACGCAAGCAGTATGTTGGCGGAGAAACAACCAGCGATTTTACATTTGAACCATTACCCCCGAAAACTCAGGCGATTGTCTCCAATCTATCTGCTGTAGACTCCAAAAAAGGGCAGGTTCTGCACCGCTACTATTCAGAAATGACCCGCGTCCTGCGGGAAATGTACCGCGTCCTGAAACCCGGTAAAGCCAGTATCGTTGTTGTCGGCAGTTCGATAATGCGCGGTATCGATACCCAAACCCATCAATGTCTGGCCGAAATAGGAGAAGCTGTAGGCTTTGAAGTGCCGAAAATCGGTATTCGCAACCTGGACCGCAACCGGCGAATGATGCCGGCCGGCACAAAAATCAATCTCGATTCCCAAATTCAACAGCGGATGCATGTAGAATACGTCATTGGTTTTTACAAACCAGACCACAAAATTTCTGGAGATTCAAAATGACGCTCGCCCAACTCCGCCGGGAATACCACCAGAAAATATGCACCCAAATTATTCGTATCAAAGGCAAAGGCGAGACAAGCTATCCAAACTTTGCCGATGGGAACAACCGCTCCAGCGTGACTATCGCGTGGAATATTTTTCGTCAGTTAAAATGTGATAAGAATCCCGAAAGTCTGACCGGGCAGGAAACGGGTAGACAGTTTGAACATCTGACTCAGGAATTTATTACCAACGCATTTAACCTGCTTCAGCACCTCCGTCCGGGCAAGTGGCTGTATGAAGTAGGGAAATTAGCCATATCCAGCTTCTACCAA
>RFJV01000209.1 GCA_003694775.1 Chloroflexota bacterium
ACCCCCTCCCCTCTCCCGTTCGGCGGGAGAGGGGAGGGGGTGGCGAGCACCGCGAGCCGGGGGAGGGGTGAGGGTGGCAGGTTTATGTTAACTCAATGGTTTGTCACCATCATAACCGAAAATTGGAATCTTAACAAGTTTAACATTACCAAACTGTTTTCCAATCGCCGATGATTTGACGCCGCAGACAGGTTATGTTATACTCTTTGTTAGTCCAGTATACTTACTAAAAAGCAGGCCGGGCCATGAAAAAAGCTACCCGTGAACAAACCAAAACCCACAATCTGACCCTGGTCCTCAAAACGATTTATGACCAGGGGCCAATCAGCCGGGCAGATATTGCCAGAGCCACCGGCCTGACCCGCACCACCGTATCCGGCCTCGTGGCCGAAATTATCGACGAGGGGCTGGTAGAGGAAGTTGGCGTCCAGACTTCCACCGGCGGCAAGCCGGGCACACTGCTGAGCGTCGTCGACGATTCCCGCCACCTCATCGGCATCGACCTGGCAAACAGCGAGTTCCGGGGCAGTATTCTGGACCTGCGCGGGCGTGTCCGCCAGAAAATCAGCCTGCCGGTGCAGGAACGCAACGGCTCTGCCGCCCTGTCGCTGGTGTACCAGCTCCTCGACCGCCTGCTTCCCCAGGCCTCCAGCCCCGTTTTGGGGATTGGGATTGGTACGCCCGGTCTTATCGACGCCCGGCAGGGGATTATCCGCACCGCAGTGAACCTGGACTGGCAGAACCTGCCCCTGCGGGACCTGCTGATGGAGCGGTACGGCCTGCCGGTGTACGTAGCCAACGACAGCCAGGTAGCCGCGCTGGGAGAGTACACCTTTGGCCGTTCCACCGGAACGCCCAATCTGGTGGTGGTCAAGATTGGGCGCGGAATTGGGGCCGGCATCATTATCAACGGGCGGCTGTTCCACGGCGACGGCTTCGGCGCCGGCGAAATCGGGCATGTGAGGGTGGTGGATAACAACATCCAGTGCCGGTGCGGCCATTACGGCTGTCTGGAAACGGTGGTCAGCAGTCGGGCGCTACTGCGGCAGGCCCGGCAGATTGCCGTCCAGTCGCCCGACTCGCTTCTGCACCCCTATGCCGGCGCGCCGGAGCAGATAAACACCGAGATGGTGCTGGAAGCATTCCATCAGGGCGACCCGCACCTGCAGGCTGTTGTCCGGCAGATGGGCCATCATCTGGCCGTGGCCGTAGCCCACCTGGTGAACGCCCTCAACATCCATCACATCGTTATTGCCGGCAGTCTGGCCCGGTTTGGCGAGGCCCTGCTGGAGCCAATCCGCACCGACATTCAGCACCGGGCTATGGCCCTGCTGGCCGAGCAAACCCGCATTGAGCTGAGCGTCCTGGACCAGGATATTGTCATCCAGGGGGCCGCCGCCCTTCTGCTCAGCCAGGAATTAGGCATTGTATAATCCCACACCGGAGACCCAAATATGCTGAAAGAGACCCATCTCTACCGGGAAATCCACCAACAGCCCGGCATTCTGGCCCGTCTGCTGGTCGACGCCCAGCCGGCGGTGACCGGACTGGCCGAAGAGGTCAAGCGCCGGCAGATACGGCACGTGGTCATTGCCGCCAGGGGGACCAGCGACAATGCCGGTCGCTACGCGCAGTATCTGCTGGGGGCGCAGAACAGGCTGGTCGTCACTCTGTCGACTCCCAGCCTGTTTACCCTTTACCACCAGCCGCCCGACTTGTCCGGCACGCTGGTGCTGGGCATCAGCCAGAGCGGGCAAAGCCCGGACATTGTCGCCGTGCTGGCCGAAGGCCGCCGGCAGGGCGCGCTGACCGCGGCCATCACCAACATCCCCGCTTCTCCCCTGGCCGCACAGGCCGATTTTGTGGTCGACCTGCAGGCTGGCGAAGAGCGGTCGGTGGCCGCGACCAAAACCTACACCGCCCAACTGGCGGCCATTGCCATGCTCTCCTCTACCCTGTCCGGCGACCCGGCCCTGGCCGCGGCGCTGACGCAGATTCCCCAGGCCGTGGAAGAGATTCTGCACACCACCAGCCTGGAAGGGATTGTCCAGCGGTTCCGGTACATGCGCACCTGTGTGGTCATAGGTCGCGGCTACAACTACGCCACCGCTTTTGAACTGGCCCTGAAGATGAAGGAGCTGACCTACACCTTTGCCGAGCCGTACAGCAGTGCGGACTTTCTGCACGGGCCGCTGGCCCTGGTGGAGCACGGTTTTCCGGCCTTTGTCATTGCTCCTTCGGGGGCTGTACTGCCGGAAATCCGGCGCTTCATTCAGACCCTGGCCAGCCGCAACGCCGAAGTGGTGGTCTTCAGCGACGATGCAGACACCCTGGCGATGGGGGAGGTTTCAGTTCCTCTGCCTGCCGGTATTCCAGAGTGGCTGTCTCCCATCACCGCCATTGTACCGGGACAGCTTTTTGCCATGCATCTGGCCTATATCCGCCGCTACCATCCGGACCGTCCGCGCGGGCTTCAGAAGGTCACCGAAACGCGCTAAGAACCTACCCGAAAATACCGTAGATGACGCATCCCTATGCGTCATTTGCTGGCATAGGGATGCCAGCCTACAATTCCCCGGATAGGCTCTAAGGGAGGCAGAAACAAAAAAACTTGCCGCCAACTGCGGCAAGTTTTTTTGTACGGTCAGCCGGCTGTCAGCCGGTCAAACGGAACGGTCTAGTGATGATGCCCGGCGGAATGGGCGTGCCCGTGGGCCATCTCTTCACTGGTTGCTTCCCGCAGTCCGGCAATCTTCACCTGGAAATAGAGAGTTTCCCCGGCCAGGGGATGGTTGAAGTCGAGCAGAACTGCATCGGGGCGGATGGCGGCCACGTAAGCCACCATCAGATTCCCGGCCTGGTCCCGAAGCTGGAGGCCCATCCCCTCGGACAGCTCCAGGTCATCGGGGAACATCTCCGGCGGAACGGCCTGCACCGCGTTCGGGTCGCGGTCGCCGTACCCCTCCGCGGGGCTGATTTCTACTTCCTTCTCATCGCCCACTTTCATTCCATAGAGGGCCTGCTCCAGGCCGGGGATGATTTCCCCGCTCCCCTGGAGGAATTCCAGCGCTTCGCTCCCGGCCGAAGTGTCAATCACCTGTCCGTCGCTCAAGCGCAACGTATAATCAAGGCTTACAACAACGCCATCGGCTACAGCTAAACTTGTGTCTTGCATTTTTTTAACTCCTGTTATTGAATAGATATGCCGCCCGAACAGTTTTCCCATTCTTGCGGCGAAGGGTTGTATCGGCCAGGACTTCACCGGAATAGTAGAAAAAAACCGCCCAGACGTACGGGTCTGGACGGTGAAGATACCTTACCGAAACAGAACCAACCAAGTCTTACTCAAGATTATGCCGTAAAGCGGTTATTAAGTCAAAACCGCCGGACAATTTTGATACACTGGTTCCTTTTGTCCCATTGACAGGAGGGCAGGGTTTGGGTATGATGGAAACTGACGACCGGGGAAAAAGGAGACACTATGCATCGAGAAGAAGCACTGGAAAAGATTGCCTGGCACTATCTGAAAAAATTGACCCGCGAGGAAGCGACCGAATTGATTGTGCAGTTTTTCAAAGAGCCGCTGAAGCCCAGCCTGCGCGAAAAGCTGAACATCACCGCCATTATTCAATGGGAAACCCACCAGCCACCCCCCGACCTGAAGCCGGGCAACCCCATCTACCGGCCCATTCTGATAGACAAAATGAAGCGGCCTTTCCGCGGGGCCACCAACGAATATCTGGCCGAGCATCTGCGGCAGGTGGTCGGTATTCCGGTAGACAAAGTGGAAGGCGACCTGCCCAAATGGCTGGCGTGTCCGGTTTGCGGCTACCGCACCTTTGAGGTGCTGGGCGATTGGGATACCTGTCCGGTATGCGGCTGGAACAGCGACCCGGTGCAGGAGGCCATGCCCGATGACCCAACCGGCGCGAACGGCGTCAGTCTGAACCAGGCCCGGAAAAATTTTGCCGAGTTTGGGGCGGTCAGCCGCGAAAAACTGGCCGAAATTGACCCGGATGGTCGCAAAAAGTACCCTCGCGGCGCATAACGTCTGGTACTGTTAGCCTGCTGAGCCAAAATATAAAACGGGACGGCTTCTGGTTCAGCCGTCCCGTTGCTGTCGGGGGGAATGGAGGGAGTTATGCCCCAAACCACTCGGCAAATACCGCCAGGATAGCAATAATGCCTCCTGCCAGCAGAGCATACGCCAGCAGTACCCCTACAATGGCCGCGGCCAGAAATACCTGTTTGACCGACCGGGGCCAGGCATACATTGGCGGCAAGGAATTCATTGATGGACGGAATGCGGCTGGCAGTTGCATTTTGCTACCCCCTTTCTCGGTTTTAGACTGCTTGGATAATGGGCTGTTCCTCCAGAACTTTGGCAACATCGGTGTTTAAATTATATCACAAAAACACTCAAAATAGAAGCCCCAAATTTGACAAATTTTGATTTTTTTACCTAAAATTTACGTTTCTGCTGACCACGAGTGCGTCCAGGATTTTTGGGTCCCTGGACAGCAGTTAGTTTTCACTTATCATAACCCCGACACCTGAGAAAAGATGCGGCCCCACCGGGTGGAAAGTCAATGAAAAAAGTCAGGGCACGGCATGCCGTGCCCTGACAAATCTCCGTGGCCTATGTGTTCTCAGCGGTTCAAACGATGTCCGTGCTGGTGGTTGATACCACCGCGCCGGCGGGTCGAAAAGTTAGCCGATGATGGTGCGGCTTTGCTCGTGCATGTAGAGCGGCAAGGTGTAGTACGCGCCGATGCCCTTACCGCTGGAGCCGCTTCCCTTCCAGCCGCCAAAGGCCTGCACACCGGGCCAGGCTCCGGTGGTAGAACCGGCGGCCCGGTTGACGTACACCGTCCCGGCCTCGATGTTTTCCAGGAACCACTCGATTTCTGCCGGGTCTTCGCCAAAGAAGCCGGCGGTCAAGCCATAGATAGTGTCGTTGGCCTTCTGCATGGCCTCGTCCAGCGTTTTCACCCTGGCCAAATGCAGTAGCGGCACAAACAGCTCGTTTTTCACCAGCTCGTGGTCTTCCGGGAGACCTTCAACAATAGTTGGCTCCACAAAGTAACCTTTGGCAAACGCCCCCTCGGTGAGCACATTTCCACCCACCAGAATCACCCCATCGCGGCGGGCAATTTCCGTAAACTTTTTATACTTTTCGTAACCTTCGGCATGCCCCATTGTGCCCATAAAGGTTGTTCGTTCGGTGGGGTCGCCAATCTTGACGGCTTTGGTCATCTCCACCAGCCTGGCCTTGAACGCCTCGTACACCTCTTCCTGAACATACACCCGAGAGCAGGCCGAGCATTTTTGTCCATTCATTCCAAAAGCGGCCCGCAGGACACCGGTTGCCGCCTTGGTGATGTCTGCCGTTTTGGACACAATGGTGGGATTCTTGCCGCCCATTTCAATGATAGCCGGTCGAGGGGTGACGCCGCTGGCCGCAGTTCTCAGCACCTTCATTCCCACCTCGTAAGAGCCGGTGAAGGTCCAGCCGTTCACATCCGGGCTATCGAGCAAGGCCTGGCCGGTGGTCTCATCGGGGCCAAGAACGCTGTTGAACACGCCCGCCGGCAAACCGGCTTCGGCAAACAGTTCCGCAGTTTTCCAGCCGGTATAAGGCGTTTCCAGCGCGCCCTTAAAGACCACGGTATTGCCGGTCAGCAAAGCCGCGGCAATGGGTGCGGCAGACAGCGCCATAGGGAAATTAAAGGGAGAAATAACCACCCAAACGCCGTACGGACGCAGAGCGCTGAAGTTTTGCTCCTTGGGGTCATTAGGGTTCAGCTTACCCATTTCTTTCAAGAAGCCGCTGTTTTTCTCCATCTGGTCAGCGTACCAGCGGAGCAAATCTGCGGTTTCTTCCACTTCCCCTAATGCTTCCAGCCTGTTTTTGCCTACTTCCAGAATCATCAGGGCGCTGAGGTCCAGGCTGTTGGCGCTGATTTTTTCGGCAATATTGCGGATAATGGCGACCCGCTCCTGCCAGGGAGTCTGCCGCCAGTGGGGAAAAGCGGCTTTGGCCGCGGCAATCGCTTGCCGGGAATGTTCAGCCGTGCCGCTTTGAGCCGTACAGAGAAGCATATCGGTATTGATAGGACTGCGGTCTTCCAGTTTTGCCTCGGCGTAGACTTTTTCCCCGTTGATGAACATGGGGACTTCCACACCCAGCCAGCCCGCTTTGACCCGTTCAATCGCCTCGTCAAAGGCGGACTGCAGTTCCTCGTTATCCGCCGACATCGTGGCATAAGTGACCTTGATTTTCTGGCTCATACTGACCTCCTCGTCATGAATATTTTTTTCGGCCGGTCGGGCGTGCGGTTGCACCGGCTTGCCCGCCGCAATTTCACCTGTCCTCATCCTAACATTTTGCAGGCGCTCTGTCAAGAATCCGGAATTTTTGTCTATTCCTTGATGTCTGTTCCGCTAAAAATTTGCACATTTTGCCCGACCGTGGCATAATTCAGCCTGTAAAAGTTCTGCCCCCGTAGCTCAGCGGATAGAGCAGTGGCCTCCGGAGCCATGTGCGCAGGTTCGATTCCTGCCGGGGGTACCTGAGTAGAGGCGCAGTGTTACTGCGCCTCTACTGCATGTCAGCAGTCCCGATTCCCCAACAGCATCCCCCTGACTTTTGTGGGGCGACATTAATGCCGTCCTACGGATTGTCCGCTGAAAATACGGTGTCCGCAGGGCACAGCGGTGCTGTGCTTCTTCCTGTGCCGGGTGGCGACATTAGCCACCCTACCCTCAAAATGGCTCAAGGACGTTAAAAACGTCTATCCACCATTCTGCCACCCTGCATCCGGCTATTCCCCTCCCGGCAACAGCACATAGACTCCCAGCCAATCCGGCGGCAGGTGCGGCTCAATAGTCACCCGCCGTACCCCTGCCGCGGCCCGCACCCGGCGATGGGCCTGGTCCAGCCGCCGGACTCGCCCGGCGGCCAGGGCTTCCAGGTCCGGCTGGAGGTCATCCCACCACTGCAGGGCTTTCTCCAACCACTGGCGACGTTCCGGCTCCCCAACCGGCGCCTTGGGCCGGGCGGTCTGCAGGAGGCGGAGGGCCTCTTCTTCCCTCAGAATTTCTTTACTGCTGTACGGACTGCCCTGCAAACCCCAAACCAGCACCTCTTCCGCCAGCGCCGGGGTTTCCCGGCGGCTCTTCAACAAATACCGCTGACGGAGCAGAAACAGCGTCGTCCGCTTTTTTAC
>RFJV01000210.1 GCA_003694775.1 Chloroflexota bacterium
ACAAACTAACCAACTAACCAACTCACAAACTATTTTGGAGTGTTTTCGGTGAGCTATCTGAAGCTGGAAAATCTGACCAAAGAATTCGTGGGCCGCGGGGGGGAGGGTATTGTCCGCGCCGTGGACAATGTAAACATCGACATCCAGGAAGGGGAATTTCTGACCCTGCTGGGGCCGTCGGGGTGCGGCAAAACCACCACCCTGCGTCTGATAGCCGGGTTTGAGTTCCCCACTGCCGGCAAAATTGTCCTCGATGGTGAGGTAATCAACGAACAGCCGCCCAACCAGCGGGATATGGCGATGGTCTTCCAGAGCTATGCCATTTTTCCCCACCTGAATGTGTTTGAAAACATTGCCTACGGCTTGAAAATCCGGCGACTGCCGGCGCAGGAAATCAAGGAAAAGGTGCGGCGGGTGCTGGAGCTGACCGAGCTGACCGGCCTGGAAAACCGCGCCCCCAACGCCCTGTCCGGTGGACAACAGCAGAGGGTCGCTCTGGCCCGTGCTCTGGTGATGGAGCCAAAAGTCCTGCTGATGGACGAGCCGCTGTCTAACCTGGATGCCAAACTGCGCGAGCTGATGCGCACCGAAATCCGCCGCATCCAGCAGTCGCTGGGGATTACCAGCGTCTACGTCACCCACGACCAGGTGGAAGCGATGACCCTGTCGGACCGCATTGTGGTGATGAACCAGGGCCGCATTGAGCAGGTCGGTTCACCGCAGGAGATTTACCGCCACCCCCAAACCGAGTTTGTGGCCGATTTCATCGGGCGCACCAACTTTGTGCCTGGCGTGGTCAAGGCCGTGGAGGGGCAAAACGTGGTGGTCGAAGCCCTGGGCCGCCCGCTGACCATCCCCTTGGCGGAACGGATGCTTCGGGAGGGTCAGCATGTCAAGCTGGTTGTCCGCCCGGAAACCATCCAGGTAGTCAAGGGCGACGCCCAGTATCAGGGGATTATTCGCTGGGCTTCCTACCTGGGGAATGTGGTGGAATATGAAATTGAAGTGGCGGGGCAGGTCCTCATCGCCGTAGACTACGACCCGCGGCATACCGTTATCCATTCGCTGGAGGCACAGGTAGGGCTGAACCTGCTGGAAGACTGTCTCTATCTCCTGCCGGAGAACGGCGCGGATTAAAACCAGCGGCTATACACCGCCGACCGGCGTCCGGGCGTGCTGTTCACCCCCGGACGCTTTTTTGTTTATCTGCCGCGGTGCATGTATGATTGGCAGTACCGGTGCAGTTTGTGGGGACACGCCTTGCTGTAAAAAAATTTTTACCCTGCCTTAACCGGCACTTAAAATACACTTGCTATCCTGGGGGAAGGGAGAAGGGATATGACGCGCACCATTCTGTTCCTGATGTCGGATACCGGCGGCGGACACCGGGCCGCCTGCGAAGCCATTGCCGAGGCGGTGCACCATCTCTATCCCGGCCAGTTCCGCACCATCATCGAAGATATCTGGACCCACCGCACCCCCTGGCCCATCAACCGCCTGCCCAAGACCTATCCCTGGCTGACCGGCCCCGGTCTGCCGGTGTGGAAAGCAATGTGGGCCTGCTCCAGCCGTTTGCCTCTGCACCGGCTTGTGCCGCCGCTCCTGGCCCCACTTCTGGCAAACCGGATGGTCGCCTTTTTGGCGCAGGTCAGACCCGACGTGGTGGTCTCGGCTCACCCCCTGATGAACCACCTGACCATCCGCTGGCTTCGCCGGGCCGGCATGACCTGCCCGCTGGTCACCGTCATCACCGATATGGTGGCAGTGCATCCGCTGTGGGTATGCCCGGACGTGTCGCTCTGCCTGACCCCCACCGACGAAGCCCGCCAGACGGCCCTGCACTACGGTCTGCCCCCCGACCGGGTTGTCGTTTGCGGCCAGCCGGTGCGGCTGGGCTTCAGCCGGCCCGCGGCAGACCGGGAGACCCTCCGCCAGCGGCTTGGATTTCAGGCCGGCAAGCCGCTGGTTCTGCTGGTTGGCGGCGGGGAAGGGTTTGGCCCGCTGGACAAAATTGCCCGCGGCCTGAACCGGTGCACCGGCATCCAGATGGCCGTGGTCTGCGGGCGCAACCAGGCCCTCAAGGCGCGGCTGGACGCGGCTCGCTGGGATATACCGGTCCGGATTTTTGGCTTTGTCCACAACATGCCGGAGCTGATGACCGCGGCAGACCTGCTGGTCACCAAGGCCGGGCCGGGAATGCTGGCCGAGGCGTTTATTGCCGGGACACCGGTGCTGATTTACGGCTTCATTCCGGGGCAGGAAACGGACAACGTTCACTATGTTCTGCGCCACCGGGCCGGTTTGTATGTCGACACGCCGGAGGCGATAGCGGCACAGGTGCAGGCCCTGTTCCGGCCCGGCAACCCCACCCTGGCCGAAATGGCCGGCAACGCCGCCCGTCTGGCCCGCCCGAACGCCTCGCTGGAAATTGCCCGGCAAATCTGCGCCCTGGCCCCGCCGGTCCCGGCTGAAGGTGACGACGTTCTGCGCCGGCTCCAGCGCGGGATGCGGTCCCGCCTGCGGTCTTTTGCCCGCCGGGTGGCGGTGCGGTGAGAGAGAGGGCCCTGCGGCTTTACTTGTGAGGCGACCGGCCGGTCGCCCCTGGTAAGGCGTACGAATTTACGAAATTACGAATGAACTGCGGGACGAACATTCGGGTATTCGTGTTCTATTCGTGGACGGCCCTACCGCACCCACTCGAAAATCCACACCCGCCCCTGGCTATCCCCGCAGGCCAGGGTGCGCCCGTACCCGGAGAGGGCGAGGGAGCGAATCGGCGCGTCGTTCCAGAAGAGGAGGCGGGACTGCCCGCTTTCCAGGTCCCAGGCCCGCAGGGTGCGGTCGGACGAGCCGCTGACAATCCAGCGCCCGTCCGGGCTGACCGCCACGGCCCTCACCCAGCCCGTGTGCCCCTCCAGGGCGCGGAGGGGGCGGCCGCTTTGGGCGTCCCACACCATCAC
>RFJV01000023.1 GCA_003694775.1 Chloroflexota bacterium
ACGGTGGCTACCCCCACGGCAAACGCCAACAGCAGGGCCGTGTACTGGTAGCGGTAAGCGCCAAAGGCATCGGAAATGCGCTGGTACAGCGGTGCCAGGGGGTGCAGAAATCGCAGGTGGAACAGCCGGCCCACCAGCCGGCGCAAACGGTGGCTGAGCAGAACGGCAAAGACAGCCACTATCGCCGCCATTCCCACCAGGGCGACCATCTCTACCTGGGCCAGGTTGTCGGCCAGGGCATCGCCCGCGCCGGGTTGGGTCGGGATGACCGCCACGGCGACGAGGGCCGCGGCCACCGCAGTGAACATAAAGGCCAGCAAACCGATAATGCGGTCGACCACCACGGAGACCGCGGCTTCGGCACTGCGCGCCGTGTAGCGGGCCAGGCCGTAGCCGCGCATCACGTCGCCGCCCACGTTGGCCGGCAGAAAGTTGTTGAAAAACGCGCCCACAAACGTATAGCCGACCACCGCCCGCAGGGGAACCGGAATGCCCTGCGCCTTCAGCAGAATGTGCCACTTGACGCCGTTGGAGGCCACAGCGATGATGAACAGCCCCGCGGCCACCAGCAGGTAGCGAAAGTCGGCGGTGGTCAGGGTGGTCAGCAGGACCGCCCGGTCTTGCGGGTCGGACAGAAAGCGGTACAGCAGGTAGGCCATCAGCCCAACGCTGATGACCAGCTTCAGGATAGTTGAAAGTCGGTCTTTCAAAGGATTTCCCTCAAGCGGTGAATTAACAGGGGGGTATTATGCGATAAAAGGGGGGGAGAGGCAAGGCAGCAGGGAGCAGGCAGGGAGGAAGCAGGGTTGCTCAAGGCGGCCCGGTGCGGTACATGTCTGCCGGGTCTGCCTGTCTACCGTTTGCTTCTTTCCTCTCCCTACTCCCTGCCTGCTCCCTATTTCCGTTTTACCGGCGGCAGATGGGGCGAGGTGATGTTGATGCCGCTGGCATCTACCGTTCGCTTGACTTCTTTGGTGGTCCAGGCGATGTCCCAAACCACGTGGGTGCGCTTGTGGACTTTGTAGTCCCACCAGCCCAGCAGTCGGGAGTAGCCTTCCAGCACCGCCAGCACGCCCAGCACCCAGATGAGCCGGATGGCTCCCCAGATTTCGCTCAGGGCCAGCTTCATCACCCGGAAGGCGTTCATGCTGGACACTTCGTAGCCGTATTTCTCCTTGAGGTACAGATGCCCGGCATGGTTGCGCCGTCGCTGTTTGATGAAATCGCTGACGGTTTCCGGCCCCATATTGAAGACCACCGCGTCCGGCGCGTACCGCACCTGCAGACCCCGGCGAATGACCAGGGCTTCCACAAAAGCCTCGTCCATAGCCACGTCGGGCGGAATCTGGTCGAACACCTTGCGGAAGGCAATCAGCTCGCCCAGACGGGGAATTTCCAGGCAGAGCTGGTGCTCCATCTTCAACCGCAGGTGCGACAGGTAGCCCACGATGTGGTCCGGCGTGTTGACCGGGACCTTGTGCGCGCCCACCATCCCTACCGCCGGGTCGGCGAACATACGGACCATGTTTTCGATGGTATCTTCATGGGGAACGGTGTCTCCGCTTTCCAGCACGCAGATATCCTCGTGAGCATGCCGGAGGAAAACGTTGATGGCGCTGGTCTTGCCTTCTCGCTTTTCCTGCACAAAAAGCTTGATGCGCGGGTCTTTCTGCATGTATTCCCGCACAATCTCTTCGGTCCGGTCCGTACAGCCCGATGCAACCACGATAATTTCGGTGATTTCAACGGTATACAAACGCTGGTCGAGCACAGCTTGCAGTAGCTGGCCGATGTTGGCCTCTTCATTGTGGGCCGTAATGCCCATACTGCATTTGATGACCTGCCGTTCAGTCAAGTTGCTGTTCCTCCCAATCCGATACCTGTTTTTCTGCGTTTCGTCTGGCAAATTTCAAAAACAAAAACGTTAAAAAGCTCCCGGAGGCCATCCCCAGGGCAATTGAGAAATACTGCGGCCACAGATTGGGTATGCCCAGCCCCATCAGGACAGCCGGGATGATGGTCAGGATGCCAATGGTAAAAGCCAGCAAGATGCCTCGTCCCGCGGTCAGTTCCTGGAACCACAGCCCCACTACGGCCAGAACGCCTACTCCCAGCGTCAGCAGGCCGACCTGCGCACCCCAGAAAGTCCCTCGCAGAAGGCCGTTGAACCAGTCCAGAACGGTGACCACACCAATCAGAACCAGGTAGAACAGGGCAAAGGCAATCCACGAAGATTTACCCTGAAATCGCATGGACCGCTCCTCGTAAAAAATAACTCTTGTCGAGCGACATTAATGTCGCCCTGCGGATTTTTCCGCATACGGGTTTTGCAGGACAACTGCTAACAGTTGTCCTGCAAACGCAACATTTCCATTTTACCATATTCAGGGCAAGCTGTCATATTGAACGGGATTCCCAAAATCTTCAGCATTCATCCCTCGTCTGGAGAGACGCGGCGGCGCAGACGCTTCCGCGCCGACCGCCGGCGTTTGGTCTCCAGCCGCCGCGCTCTGGCCGCGGCAGAAGGCCGGGTGGGCCGCCGCCGGCGGGGAGGCCGGGCCGCCTGCCGCACCAGTTCTACCAGGCGGTTGATGGCGTCCTGCCGGTTCTGCTCCTGCGTCCGGTAGCGCCGGGCCTCGATGACCAGCACTCCATCGCCGGTGATGCGGTTGCGGGCCAGCTCCAGCAGGCGCGCCCGCACCGCCTCCGGCAGAGACGGCGAATGGGCCACATCGAACCGCAGTTGAACCGCGGTGGCAACCTTGTTGACATTCTGTCCCCCCGGCCCGCCGGCCTGGACAAAGTTCAGCCGGATTTCATCCTCGTTCAGGGCCAGTTTGTCGGTAATTTTCAGCACGCTGTTTCTCCCATACACACACCAACTGCCGGGCCGTACGGGTTTCGTGGGGATACCCCAGCGCATTGTTCAGGTACAGCACGCCCTCCTTGAAATTGCGCATATTGATGTGGCTGTGCCCGTACACGTGAACAGACGCCCCCGCCCGGCGCAGTTGCTCTTCCAGCAGACGGCTTCCCAGCACCGGATACAGCCCCTGCCGGTGCGGTGGAATTATCAGCGGCATCAGGTCGATGCGGGGGAGAAAGTGGGAAAAGGTAATCACCGTTGGCCGGTTGACCTGCAAATACGGCTCGTTCATAGCCGTGAAACAGCGGGTCACCGCGGGCGGGTCCATGCCATCGGGCCAGCGGCAGGCGGTAAAGTCCATCCAGGCCCGGCGCACTTCTGCCGACGGCTCTCCAAACGAAAAATCGTACCAGCCCAGCAGAGGAATAATCGCCACCTCATCCAGCACCAGCGGCTCCATCTGCACCCCGCAATCCAGAGTAATCTGCCTGACCTGCTCAAACCGGGCCAGCGAGTCCGCGGCGTGATTCTGGTAGACCCACAGGTCGTGGTTGCCGGGGGTAAAGACGACCGCCCGGAACCGTTGGCCCAGTTCTGCCAGGGCTTCGGCCAGCAGGCCGGTTTCGTGGCTGATGTCGCCGGCGAGGATGAGAATATCATCGCTGTACTCGTGGCGCGGCAGTTCGTACAGCCAGCGGCGGTTTTCGTCGTAGTCAACATGCAGGTCGGAAATGGCCAAGATTCTCATTCAGAACAGCCTCAACTGCTCCGGCGGCTGGGGACGGGGCGGGCGGGTTCTGGCCTGCTCTATTTCCTTGAGCCGGGCTTCGATGTCGCTCAGGAACGGCGAAGGCGGGTTTTCCATCGCTTCGCCGAACAGGTAGCGGCGGCGGGCGTGGGTCAGAAAAAGCCGCTGTTGGGCGCGGGTCATCCCCACGTAAAACAGCCGGCGCTCCTCCTCTACATCGGTATCCCGGCCCGGACGGCGGTACGGAAGCAGAGAGTCCTCACAGCCCACAATGAACACCACCGGGAATTCCAGCCCTTTGGAGGCGTGCAGGGTCATCAGCGTTACCCGGTCGGCGCGGGGGTCGTAGGCGTCGGTTTCCTTTTCCAGGGCGATGGCTTCCAGGAAGCCGGGCAGGTGGTCAAAAGCCGCGGCGCGGCGCTTAAGCCGGCCCAGCCGGTCGAGCCGGGCCGGCTCAAGCGCACGACCGGCCCACAGATGGCGGTGGATTTCTTCTATCATTTCGACCGGCGATAGCGTGTCCGTCTGCCGGGCCAGGGGCGGCAGGAAGCCGGCCAGCTTTTCCAGCCGTCGCCGGGGAGCGGAGTCCAGCCCCGGCCAGGCGGCGACGGCGGCCAGCATACTGTCCAGCGCGGCGGGCGGGTCGTCCGGCAGATGGGCCAGCCGGTCGGCCAGGGTCTCGTCGGACACCAGCGCGGGCGCGTCCAGGGCCGCGGCCAGGTGCACCAGACTGCCCGGCTGGTAGACCAGCCACAGGCAGGCCAGGATGGTTTTGATGTCCTTGTAGCCGGTCAGCGGCGTTTGCCCTACGGCCTGGTAGGGGATGCCGGAGCGTTCAAAGGCTTCCACCAGCGGGCGGCACAGGGCATTGAGCCGGTACAGCACGGCAAAATCGGCAAAGGAGCGTCCGGGCGCGGTTTCGTCCGCCACCCGACCGGAGTCCAGGGAAAAGTAGCTGGTCCCGCCGACCATGCTTTCAATCTGGTGCACCACGTATTCGGCCTCAGCCCGGTCGGTGGGGGCGCGGTACACCACCAGGCGGGCCGGGTCCACAATACCGGATTGGAGGGGGTGGCGCGCCCCGGTCTGTCCCCGGCTGATGACCTGCCCGGAGGCGTCCAGAATAAGCTGGGTAGAGCGGTAATTGCGGGTCAGGTGGATGACCTGCGCCTGCGGATAGTCCTGCTGAAAGGCCAGGAAGTACTCCCGGCTGGCCCCGCGAAAGCCGTAGATGGCCTGGTCGGGGTCGCCGAT
>RFJV01000211.1 GCA_003694775.1 Chloroflexota bacterium
CCTGATAGTCGATATTGTAGCATAGAATGGGCGCCAGGCGAAGTTGGCCGCCAGCCGGAAAAATTACCGGTTGAAACACCGCCCGGCCTGTGCTATAATGTTGCCACAATTGGGGGCCTGAAGATTCATCCCGCATCTCACAACCCGCATCCCGTCTCCCTCATCCTTCATCCTTCATCCTTCATCCTTCATCCTTCATCCTTTATAAGGGGGGACCGATGAACATCGAAGACTTGACCCTGGGTATCGAGGAGGAATACCAGATTATCGACCCGGAAACGGGAGAACTGACCTCCTTTATCACCGAGTTCCTGGACCGGGGCGCGGTGCTGTTTCGGGACCAGGTGAAGCCGGAGTTTCTCCAGTCCCAGGTAGAAATCGGCAGTTACAAGTGCCGGAACATCCGCGAAGCCCGCCGGGAGGTCACTCGCCTGCGGAGCATTGTGGCCGAAATTGCCGACAAGAGCGGGCGAAAAATCATCGCCGCGGGCACGCACCCCTATTCCCGCTGGGAAGACCAGCTCATCACCGACAAGGAACGCTACCAGGGCCTGGTGGCCGATATGCAGATGCTGGCCCGGCGACTGCTCATCTTTGGGATGCACGTCCACGTGGGTATTCCCGACCCCGACCTGCGCATCGACATTATGAACCAGATGACCTACTTTGTCCCCCACATTTTTGCCCTGTCTACCTCGTCGCCGTTCTGGATGGGACGCAACACCGGCCTCAAATCTTACCGGACCGTGGTTTTTGGCGACCTGCCGCGCACCGGCCTGCCGGAATATTTTGGCTCCTTTCAGGAGTACGAGCGGTACGTGCAGACCCTGGTCAATACCGGGTGCATCACCGAGCCGACCAAAATCTGGTGGGACATCCGCCCCCACCCCAAATTTCCCACCCTCGAATTCAGAATGTGCGACTGTCTGACCAAAATCGACGAAGTTATCGCCGTCGCGGCCCTGATACAGGCGGTGGTCGCCAAGCTGATACAGCTCCGGAAGCAGAATCAATCCTGGCGCATCTACCGCCGGGGGCTGATTGAAGAAAACAAGTGGCGGGCCGTTCGGGATGGGATTGACAGCCGGATGATAGACTGGGGCAAGGAAGAAGAGGTGCCCTTCCGCCTGCTGATGGAAGAACTGCTGGACATCGTCGACGATGTGGTCGACCGGCTGGGGAGCCGGCAGGAAGTGGACTACATCCGGACTATCCTGCGCCAGGGAACCAGCGCCGACCGCCAGCTTCAAAAGTACCGGGAAACGGGCAATCTGAAAAGCGTGGTCGACATGCTGGCCGAAGAAACCGTAGTGGGGTGTTAGCCGGTTGGGCAAACGGGTTTCGTGGCAGATATTTCTGGATACCTTCTTCCACCTGCCCACCCTGATAACCATTGCCATGTTCACGGTGGTGCTGGTAGTCAGGCTGTACCAGGTCAACCTGGATGTGGGGGATGGGTTTTTGCGCCTTTCGACCACTGCCGGCCAGGTGATGCTGTACTGGCAGAATGGCTGTTGCCGGCTGGACTGGTGACCGGTCTTGGGCATAAAAAAAGCGCAATTCCTCCGGAATCGCGCTCCCCCCGCTGAACCGTGTGCCATCCATTTGTCCTTGAACCTGCTATTAGCAGGTGGGTGCCTGATTAGAAGGTTTTGCCTTGCCTGTGTCGCAGGCTACCGCATCCCCCCTAATACTTCTGGCTCCCCTTCAAGGTAATGTTGGCTCAAGACGCGTGGAGCATCACGTGAACAGCAGGGGTAATCCTAGTGTAGCACAGCCCCCTCATATTGACAAATTTTTATAAATCCCGGTCTATTTATTCCTGCGGCGCAAATCTTAAAATCTATTTGACATAACACAAGAGTCCCGGTATCATTGAAGCGTACTCACAGTGTTATCCTCTGAGGGCAGGGTTATACCAGCCGGAAAAATTGCGTGGCGTCCCCCTTTATGCTATGATGAACTTAACATCTTCAAACTAGAAAGAGGTTAAAATTCCGGTGAAGATTACAACTGAAGAACTGGAACGAAGTGAAGTACGTCTGACTGTTGAGTTCGACGCCACGCAGGAGCAGGAACTCCTGAAAAAAGCGGCCAAACGGCTGGCCCGCGAGGTAAAAATTCCGGGCTACCGCCCCGGAAAAGCCCCCTACAGCACCATTGTCCGCCGGTTTGGCCTGGAAGTGGTCCGCCAGGAGGCGTTGGAGCTGGTCGACGACAAGACCATTGAAGAGGCCCTGTCTCAGGCAGAACTGACCCCCTACGCCAGAATTTCTCTGGAAAGCGTGAGCTGGGAACCCCTGACCCTCCAATTCAGGGTTCCCGTAAAGCCCACGGTTGAACTGGGCGATTACCGCAGTATTCGCCTCGAAGCCGAGCCGGTAGAAGTGACCGACGAGGATGTGGAGAAGGCCCTGGAAGAGCTTCAGGAAGAAAACGCAACCTGGTCTCCGGTGGAGCGTCCGGCCCAGATTGGCGACCTGGTCTCGATGACTGTCACCGAAAAAATGGGCGACACGGTGCTCACCGAAAATCAGCCGGTTGATTTTGAGCTGAAGCCCCGGCAAGAGGATGAAGACGCCTCCGAACCGGACCTGACCACCCCCCTGATTGGCCTCAGCGCCGGCGAAACCAAAACCTTTACCATTTCCTATCCGGAAGATTACCGCAATCCCGACTATGCCGGCAAGGAAGTCACCATTACTGTTGAAGTCAGCAGTGTCAAGGAAAAGGTGCTTGACCCGCTGGATGATGACTTTGCCCGTATGGCCGGCGATTGCGAAACCCTGGATGAATTGAAGGAAAAGATTCGGCAGGACCTGCTGGAACAGCGCACCAACGAACGCAACAGCAAACTGGCCGAAGAGATGCTGGAACGGCTGGTGGAGCAGGCCACTGTTGTCTGGCCGGAAGCGTTGGAAGAACAGGAACTGGAAGAGGAAGCCCAGTACCTGGAGCGGCGTCTCACCGATATGGGAATTTCTCTGGAGGATTACCTCTCTATTCAGCAGAAAACCCGTGATGAATGGAAGGAAGAACTCCGCCAAACCGTGGTTGACCGCCTGAAGCGGGGCCTGGTTTTGGGCAAAGTGGCGGAGCTGGAAGGCCTGCAGGCCAGCCAGTCGGAAATTCTTTCCGAGGCTAAAATATTGGCCGATTCCGTGGGCGGCGGTGAAGCCCTGTGGCGGAATCTGATTACCTCGGCTTCTTCGCAAAGCCGCATTGCCGCCGATGTGGTATCCGGCAAGGCAATGAAACGGCTGGCCGAAATTGCCCTCGGCGAAGCCCCGGAACCGGGCGCGGAAGCTCCGGCTGAAACTGCTGGAGCTGAAACCGAATCACCGGCAGAAGCAGAAGCGGAATCCGAACCGGCCACCGCCGAAGCCGCGTCCGAAGAACAGGCATAACACAGAACCCATCGGGGGATGGGCAACTGTTCCCATCCCCCGCCACCAAACGCTGAAAGGAGCGTATCCTGACGATGTTGCCGCAAGCAATGATTCCAATGGTTATCGAAAGCAGTGGGCGGGGGGAACGCGCCTACGACATCTTTTCTCTCCTTCTCAAGGAGAGAATCATCTTTCTGGGCACACCGATTAACGACCAGGTGGCGAATCTGATTGTCGCCCAGCTTCTTTACCTCAACCGCGAAGACCCGGAACAGGAAATCCAGATGTACATCAACTCTCCCGGCGGCGCGATTTATCCAGGACTGGCGATTTACGACACCATGCAGCAGATTCAGGCCCCGGTCAGCACCTTTGCCGTAGGCTGGACGGCCAGTATGGGCACGGTTCTGCTGGCCGCCGGTGAACCGGGCCGCCGGTACGCCCTGCCGCATGCCACCATCCATATGCACCCCGCCGGTGGCGGCGCGCACGGCTACACCCCCGATGTTGAGATTCAGTACAAGGAACTCAAACGTATGCAGGACCTGCTTCACGGCATCCTGAGCCGCCATACCGGCCAGCCCGTGGAGCGAATCGCCGAAGACTTTGAACGGGACCGTTTTATGGACGCCCACGGGGCCAAGGAATACGGCCTGGTTGACGAAATCCTGGGCGAAGCGGCTATCGCCCCGATGGAAGAAAGCGCATCCAAAAAGAACGGCCAGAAATCCAAAGACTGAGCAATCTCCAATGATTAACAGCTTCCGCTCCGATATTCAGGTGTGTTCCTTCTGCAAGCGCACACAGGACGAGGTGAACCGGCTGATTGCCGGCCCGGACCACGTATTCATCTGCGATGAATGTGTGGACCTGTGTCGCGACATCCTGGAAGAGGACACCTCTACCCAGGCCGCGGCAGAGTTCCACCTGAACCGGATTCCATCGCCCAAGGAAATCTACGAACAGCTCAACGAGTGGGTTGTGGGGCAGGACCGGGCGAAGAAAGTGCTTTCGGTGGCGGTTTACAACCACTACAAGCGCATCAATCGGGGCGGACGGGTCAACAAGGGCGATATTGAACTGCAAAAAAGCAATATCCTGCTGATTGGGCCAACAGGGTGCGGCAAAACCCTGCTGGCCCAAACCCTGGCCCGCATTCTGGATGTCCCCTTCTGCATCGCCGATGCCACCGCCCTGACCGAGGCCGGCTACGTGGGCGAAGATGTGGAAAACATCCTCCTGCGCCTGCTTCAGGCCGCAGACTACGATATCGAACGGGCCGAGCAGGGCATTATTTACATCGATGAAATCGACAAGGCCGCCCGCAAAAGCGGCGACAACCCCTCCATCACCCGCGATGTGTCCGGTGAAGGTGTTCAGCAGGCCTTGCTGAAAATCATCGAAGGGACGGTGGCAAACGTACCTCCCCAGGGCGGACGGAAGCACCCTCACCAGGATTTTATCCAGATTGACACTTCCAACATCCTCTTTATCTGCGGCGGCGCGTTTGACAACCTGGACAAGATTATCGAAGACCGGCTGGGGGTGAAGGAACGCATCGGCTTTGGCAAGACTCCCTCCAAAAAATGGCGCCGCGGCAGGGAGTCAACCGGAAAAGGGGATGTCCCGCCGGAATCCATCCCCATTCGCGAAGTGGTGGCCCGTGATGAGGCGGCAGAAGAGGAAGCCATCCGCCATTCTACCTCTATGCTGGCCCAGGTAACGCCGGACGACCTGCTGGAATACGGCCTCATTCCCGAATTTGTGGGCCGTTTGCCGGTGGTGGTCACCGTAGACCCGCTGGACCATCAGGCGCTGATGAACATCCTCACCCGGCCCCGGAATGCCATTGTCAAGCAGTACCAGCACCTTTTTGCCCTGGATGGAGTGGAGCTGGTTTTTACCCAGGAAGCGCTGTCTGCGGCGGCCTCGCTGGCCCTCAAGTACAAAACCGGGGCCCGCGGCCTGCGGACCATTATCGAGGAAGCGCTCCTGGATATTATGTACGAAATCCCCTCCCGCCCCGAAATCAAGAAATGCATCATCACAGCCGCGGTCATCCGCAAAGAAGCCGAACCGGAGCTGTACGATGACCAGGGGCGGCCTCTGGGGTTGCCGCTGGGCAAAGCCGCCTAGCCTGTATTCTCACCTTTATCCAATCCAGAGAAGCTAAGCCGTATGCGGTCGAATTTTCGGCACGGTTCTGCCGCGCCTGTTTTCTGGGCCGGTCTTGTGTCCGCGTCTGTAACAGGATTGTATTATTACTGGTTTGCCGTAGCAGACCGGTATGCCATTTTTCTTTACAATCACCTCGGCGGGCGCCCGTTTGACGAGACAACTACCAGCCGCTACTGGATGTCGGGCCTGGTAGCTTCCGGCGCGGTGATGGTGGGCTATCTTGTGCTGAACTGGTACGCCGCCCGGATATCAGCCCTCTTCCGGCGGCAGTATCGCCCCCCCGACTGGCGGCAGGTCTGGCTGTATTCCGCCCTGCCGATATCCATCGGTGTTTTTACCATCACCACCACCCTGAACCATCCGACCCTGCCCCCGATTTTAGCCATCCAATGCCTCGGAATTCTTCTGGTTGGACTGGCTTTTGCCCTCTGGCCCGGAAGCATCGCCGCCCTACAGCCCGCTCGACTGGCCTGGATGGTCATCATTTCTGCCGGACTGCTTCCGCCTTTACTGTTACTGCGAGTGATTGAACTCCCCTCTGTCGGTACGGTCAGCCAGGGTACGGCGCTGGCGATTGCCGTTACCACCAATGCGGCCGGTATCGTCTGGTCTGCTGGGGCCGGTTGGCTGTCTGTACGGATAGCCGGGCAACAATTTTCCGCCGGAGAACTGGCCGCGTCGGCGGTATGCACCGGTTACCTGGGGTTGTCCCTCCTCCATCATCTTTTCCTGACTCCGCCAGACTTTCGCTATATCACCAGCACAGCGAATTTTTTTGCCTTGACCTGGGAGATGCAGTTGGCAAGCTGGGCCGCAGTTGCCGGCCTGGCTTTTTTTATTCATCACATTCAAACTCTTTTCGGTGGAGGATACCAATGAATAAGGGCGAACTTCTGCATCTGGTGGTCGGCACAATCCTGATTGTGCTCTTTTTTATTGCCTTCGAGTCCATATTCAGCAGCACGCAGGCCAGCACGTACAAGGGCTACCTGTACCAGCTAGACCTGTACGCCGACCATCATTCTGCCTCATCGCACAACGTTTATCTGCCAGCCGTTTTCCGGTAGTTCTGAATTCATCGTTATGCCGTCCACGAATAAGGAGGCGAACGGGTACAGGAATGGCGGGTGTAGTTGAAGCCTCATTCGTCAATTCGTACCTTCGTGTGCTGTTCGTGGACGGCCGATACACTCCCTCCCCGGAATAACCTATCCCCGATACAAAAACTGACTAATCCGGCCAGTTTTGTTTTTTCAAACCGGATTCAAACCTGCGGGGTGTATAGTATAAATATACACAAACCGATTCCTCCTCAAACCGGACTTTCTTCGTCTCTGGCATCCAGTCACGGCTTTTTATCATCCCTATACCATCACAGCCATAAAGGGACAGGGCGCTTGCCCCGGCAGGCTTCAGCCCGCTATGAGCGCCTTGCCCCGAACAGACACTTCATCGGATGGGCCAATGGACATAGAAGCACGCATTCAGGATTACGTGGCAAAAAACCTTCTCTTCAGCGACAACGGATTTGAGTATGGCAACGACGATTCCTTCCTGGAAGAAGGCATCGTCGACTCAACCGGTGTGCTGGAGCTGGTCCTCTTCGTGGAAGAGACATTCGGTATTACCGTGGACGATGCGGATATTACCCGCGAAAACTTCGATTCTGTCAACCGGCTGGCCGCCTACATTCGCCGGAAGCTGGCCGGATAGCCATCCCAGAGAAAACTACCCATGCTGGTTCAGGATTTCCTGCATTACAGCGTCGATAGACTGCCGGAAAAAACGGCCCTGGTTGCCGAAGCGGGACGCTTCACCTACGCCGACATCGAGTCTATGAGCAACCGCCTGGCCCACGCCCTGCTGGCCCACGGCCTGAACCGCGGCGACCGGGTGGTCATCCATTACCCCAACAGCCTGGAGACGGTGGTCGCCATTTTTGCCGTGCTCAAGGCCGGCGGCGTGTTTGTGGTCGTCAATCCTGCCACCCGGCCAGAAAAGCTGGCCTACATCGCCAACAACTGCCAGACCGCGGCCGTGCTGGTTTCGGGCCGGAAGCCCGGTTTGCTCGACACGCTCCTGCCGGCAGTTCCCTCGCTGAAATTCGCCGTTCTGGCCGGCAGCAAAAAGCCAGCCGTCCAGCCGCCCGGCATCCCCAGCCTGACCTTCGACGCTATCCAGTCCGCCTTCCCCGACCACCGCCCCCCCACCCGGAACATCGACCTGGACCTGGCCTGCCTCATCTACACCTCCGGCAGTACGGGCGAACCCAAAGGCGTGATGAGCGACCACAGCAACGTGGTCTTTGCCGCCAGCGCCATCATCGAATACCTGCAGAACGTGGAAAGCGATATTGTCCTCAACGTCCTGCCGCTTTCGTTTGACTACGGCCTGTACCAGCTTCTGATGACCTTCAAATTCGGCGGGACGCTGGTTCTGGAGCGCTCCTTTGCCTTTCCGGCCTCCGTTCTGGAGCGCCTTCAGGCGGAGCGGGTCACCGGATTTCCGGGCGTGCCCACTATTTTTGCCGTTCTGCTCCAGATGGACCTCTCCGGCTACGATTTCTCCAGCCTCCGCTACCTGACCAACACCGGCGCGGCCCTGTCGCCGCATCACATCGCCCGGCTCCGGGAAAAATTCCCCTCGGCCACGATTTACTCCATGTACGGCCTGACCGAAACCAAACGCACCCTCTACCTTCCGCCCGACCAGCTCCAAACGCGGCCAGACTCGGTCGGCATTCCCATTCCGGGCACGGAGGTCTGGCTGGAGGATGAGGCCGGCAACCGGCTGGGACCCGGCCAGGTGGGGGAGCTGATTGTCCGCGGGCGGCACGTGATGCGCGGCTACTGGAACAACCCCGAAGCCACCGCCCGCCGGTTCCGTCCCGGCCCCCTGCCCGGCGAACGGGTCTGCTGTACCGGCGACCTGTTCCGGATGGACGAGGATGGTTACTTCTACTTTGTCAGCCGCAAGGATGACATCATCAAGAGCCGCGGGGAAAAAGTGGCCCCCAGGGAAATTGAAAACACCGTCTACCGGCTGGACGGCGTGGTGGAAGCCGCGGCCATCGGCGTGCCGGACCCCATTCTGGGCGAGGCCATCCGGCTGTTCATTGTGGCCGCCACCCCAGACCTGACCGAGGCCAAAGTCCGGGCCCACTGCCGCCGCTATCTTGAAGATTTTATGCTTCCCAGGTACGTGGAATTCTGGCCGGCCCTGCCCAAAAACAGCTCCGGAAAGATAGACAGGATAGCCCTGAAAAAATGTGCGGAATCGCCGGAATTGTCAACCTGACCCCCGCCGAACCGGTCCGGGAGCAGACCCTGCGCCAGATGCTGGCCCTGATTCGCCACCGCGGGCCGGATGAATTTGGCCTTTACCTGGACACGCAGGCCGGCCTGGCCAGCGCCCGTCTGAGCATTGTCGACCTGCAGGGCGGCCAACAGCCCATCACCAACGAGGACCGCTCGCTGTGGATTGTGTTCAACGGCGAAATCTACAACCACCCCGAACTGCGCCGGGAACTGCAGGTCAAAGGCCACTATTTTACCACCCGCACCGATACCGAGGTCATCCTCCATCTTTACGAGGAGGACGGCCCGGACTGCCTTCAGCGGCTGAACGGCCAGTTTGCCATTGCCATCTGGGACGCCCGGCGAAAAACTCTTTTCCTGGCCCGCGACCGGGTAGGCATCAGGCCGCTGTACTACACCCTGGTCAACAACACCCTGATTTTTGCCTCCGAAATCAAGGCTATTTTGGCCGACCCCCGCGTGCAGGCCCGGATAGACCCGGAGGCATTGACCCAGGTGTTTACCTGCTGGAGCACGCTTTCGCCCAAATCCATCTTCCGGTCGATTGTTTCTGTGCCGCCGGGGTGCTGCCTGCTGGCGACCCGCGGCCAGACGGTCATCCAACCGTACTGGCGGCTCAGCTTTCCCCCGCGGGACCCGCCGCCGGCCAAAAGCCTGGTCGACGCGCTGGAAGAGTTCCGCACTCTACTGGTCAACGCCACCCAAATCCGCCTCCGGGCCGATGTGCCGGTGGCCGCGTACCTGAGCGGCGGCCTGGATTCCTCCCTGCTGACCGCCATCATCCGGCAGTATACGGATACCCCGCTGGATGCCTTTTCCATCGTTTTTGAAGACGCCAGCTTCGACGAGCGCACCTTCCAGGAGGAAATGGCCGCATTTCTGCGGGTCAACCGGCAAGTGGTGGAAGCCCGCAACCGGGACATTGGCCGCGTCTTTCCGCAGGTCATCTGGCACACCGAAATCCCGGTCATGCGCACCTCTCCCGCGCCGATGTTTCTGCTGTCGCGGCTGGTGCAGGAGCACGGCTACAAGGTGGTGGTCACCGGCGAGGGCGCAGACGAAATTTTGGCCGGTTACAACATTTTCAAAGAGGCCAGGGTGCGCCGCTTCTGGGCCAGACAGCCGGATTCGGTTCTGCGGCCCCTTCTGCTGTACCGCCTCTACCCCTATCTGGCCGGCCTCTCCGCCACAGGCCGTGACTACCTGACCGGCTTCTTCCGTCCCGGCCTCACCGACGTGACCGCGGCGGATTATTCCCACGCCGTTCGCTGGCGCAATATGACCCGCCTCCACCGCTTCTTCTCCGCCGACATCCGGCAGGCGGCCCGGCCCCTCTGCCCCGACTATCCACCCTCGTTTGCCTCGTGGCATCCCCTCAGCCAGGCCCAGTACCTGGAAATGACCATTTTTATGAGCCAGTACCTGCTTTCTTCCCAGGGAGACCGGATGGGGATGGCCCATTCCGTGGAAGGGCGTTTTCCGTTTCTGGACCACCGGCTGATTGAATTCTGCAACCACCTGCCGCCCGACCTTAAACTGCACGGCCTGACCGAAAAATACCTGCTCCGGCAGTTGGGCCGCCAGTTCTTACCGCGCGCTATCTTTAACCGGCCCAAAAAGCCGTACCGCGCCCCCATTGCCGGGGCCTTCTTTCATCCGAACGCGCCAGATTATGTGCTCGACCTGCTTTCTCCGCGCCAGGTTCGGACAGCCGGTCTCTTCAATCCCGTTGCTGTGGAGCGGCTGGTCAAAAAAGTGGGGCGGGGCATCCCCCTCGGTGAGACCGACGAGATGGCCCTGGTGGGCATTCTCTCCAGCCAGCTTGTCTACCGTCTCTTTGTGGCCGACTTTCGCCCGCCGCCGCCCCTGCCGGAAACCGCGGCGGTAAAAGTCTGCCGGGGGGCAGAAAAACCGGTACAGGTGTAAACCGATGAATTTCAGCAAACAGGTGCTCAGCATAGACCCGGCGGCAGAAACCGACCGGATTGTGGCCGAACTGCGCCGGCAGGTCCTGCGGCAGATGCGCCGCCGGGGTGGGGTAGTTGGCATCAGCGGAGGGGTAGACTCGTCGGTGGTGCTGGGGCTGTGCGTCCGGGCGTTCGGGCCGGAACGGGTGGTCCCCCTGATGATGCCAGACCGGGACTCCGACCCGGACAGCGAGGCCCTGGCCCGGCTGGTGGCCCGTCGCTTTGGGGTGGAGCCGGTGCGCGAGGACATCACCCCCGCCCTGGAGGGGTTTGGGTGCTACGCCCGCCGCGATGAGGCTATCCGCCGGCTCTTTCCGGAGTATGACCCCCGCCGGGGATACCGGGCCAAGCTGGTCCTGCCCGGCAGTCTGCTGGACGACAACCGGCTCAACGTCTTTTCCCTGGCCGTGGTCTGCCCCGACGGGCAGGTAAAAACCAAACGCCTGCCCCGGCAGGAATACCTGCAGATTGTGGCCGCATCCAACTTCAAACAGCGTTGCCGGATGGCGACCCTCTACTACCACGCCGAGTCTCGCCACTTTGCCGTTATCGGTACGGCAAACAAGAACGAGCACGGGCAGGGATTTTTTGTCAAGTACGGTGACGGGGGGGTGGATATTCAGCCGATTGCCCACCTGTTTAAGACCCAGGTTTACCAGATGGCGGAATATCTGGACGTGCCGGAGACCATTCGCCGCCGCCCACCGACCACGGATACCTACAGCGCGGCCCAGACCCAGGAGGAGTTTTTCTTCCGCCTGCCGTTTGAGCTGATGGATTTGCTCTGGTATGCCCAGGAAAACCAACTGCCCGCGGCAGACGTGGCCCGCGCCCTGAACCTGTCTCCGGCTCAGGTGGAGCGGGCCTACCAGGAATTTTCCCGCAAGCGGCAAACCACCGATTACCTCCGCCAGCCGCCGGTCTTCCTGGCGCCAGATAGTTTACCGCAGCCCCGGCATCCCAATGCCGGGTAGTGCTGGAATCACGAAAGGAAAAGCCGATGGACCGGGCCATATCTCCATCAGACGTACAGAAACGGAACAGAACCGGGTACGATATCTGGTCGCTTGCCAGAAAGTTTTGGGCGCGTCCCTGGCACGAAAAATGGCAAACCCTCTGCGGCTGTGGGCGCGGTCTCCTGCACTATTTCCAGGTGGACTCGCATCCACTGGTGCTGATGGGGCGCGGAGTCAAAATAGAAAAACGGCACGGAAAGCTGATTGCCGGCGGGGTCTGCGTTATCCGGCCCGACTGCCGCATCGCAGTGGTCGGTCAACCGGACAGCCCGGCCTGCCTATCCATCGGCGAGGGCACGGAAATCGGCGACCGGACCATCATCAACGTGGCCCGGTCGGTGACCATCGGCGCCCGGTGCTCCATCTCCTGGGACTGCGACATCAGCGACACCGATTTTCACCAGGTCATCCTGAAAGGGGGAGAAACGCCGCCGGTGACCGCGGCGGTGGTCATTGAGGACGATGTGTGGATAGGCAGTCACTGCATCATCCTGAAGGGGGTTACCATTGGGCATCACTCGGTGGTAGCCGCCGGGTCGGTGGTGCACCGGAGTGTGCCGCCCTATTCGCTGGTGGCCGGCAACCCGGCCCGGCGCATTGATACTATCGACGGGTGGCGGCGGTAAGCGCAGGTGAGGAGATGAAAAAATGGGGA
>RFJV01000212.1 GCA_003694775.1 Chloroflexota bacterium
CCCCCCGACCTGCCCCCGGCCTACCTGCTCCAACCCCGCACCGGCGGCCCCCCCACCCCCGAAGGGGCCAGCCTGGGCAGTCTGTGGGCCTCGTATGTGCATCTGCATTTCTGGGGTAAACCGGAACTGGCGGCCCGGTTTGTACAAACCGCGGCGTAAGCCATCCGGTAAAGGAGGGAAAAATGGCAAAAGTTTACTACATCGGAGACTGGGCGGTTCAGCTTGGCCCCGTTTATGCGGAGACCTCGTTCAACCACGCCCCCAAAGGACTGGACTTCATCAACTACGGCAAGTGGCTGGTCGCCGCGGTGGAGTCGAGCGGGCGGCACGAGATTGTCAGCGTGCCCACGTGGGATTTTTACAATATGCCGCCGGGTGAATACGAAAAGATTCTGGCCACGTACGACATCATCATCTTTTCCGACGTGGAAGCCAAAAACTTCCAGCTCAACCCGCAGTTCTTCAACCGCCATCTTTTTGGTACCAAAATTCTGACCTTCCCCGACCGCGTCCGCCTGACGGTTGAAGCCGTGCACGCGGGCACGCACGTGATGTTTCTGGGCGGCTGGCTGAGCTTCAACGGCGAAATGGGCAAGGGCGGCTGGGGACGCACCGGTCTGCGCGACATTCTCCCCTGCGAATGCCTGGAGGTGGAAGACCTGCGGGAAAGCACCGAAGGCTTCACCGCCGAGGCGGTCATCCCCGACCATCCCGTCCTTCGGGGGATTGACCTGTCTACTATGCCGCCGGTGCTGGGCTTCAACCAGGTTCGGCCGCGGCCTGGCTGTGAGGTCATTGCCGTGTGGAGGGGCGAAAACTGGCCGGCCATGCTCGCCGGGCAGTTCGGCCAGGGACGGGTATTTGCCTACACCTCCGACCCGGCCCCGCACTGGGGATGCAATTTCGTGTTCTGGGAGAAGTACGCCAGGTTCTGGACGAATGTGTGCGACTGGCTTGCAGATTAAACACTCATAATTATTCAGGTATAAAGTGCGGCGCCCTTATTCTGATTGTATCAGGACTGCTTTTCAGGAATTTTCATCCCCAAGATAGCTTATACCCCCTCAAAAGACGTTGTATCCGAATAGAGGCAAAAACTTAATATAAAAGGAGAAGGCAAAAATGACACACCAACCTCAACTTTCCTTACATCTCTGGGGACATTTATTCCGTACTCCCATTATCCCCGCCGCTGGCCCAAATGTTGGAAGCGGTAGAATGGTCCGTCGAGCCGCAGAAGGAGGAGCGGGGGGATTGCTCACCAAGACCATTTCCTCCACCGCGGCAAAGGTTCCGCATCCTAATATGGCCCGGATAGGGAAAGATAGTCTGATTAATACAGAACTCTGGAGTGAACTTTCCCCGGAGCAGTGGTTTACCCGCGAGTATGACATTGCTCTGGCGGCGGCCCGCGAATATCAGCTTCCCTTGATTGCCAGTATTGGCTATACCGCCGAAGACCTGGCTACTTTAGGCCCACGCCTGGAACAGAAAGGTATAGATATTCTTGAATTTTCGGTTCATTACCTGGACCCCCAACAATTGATTCACACTGCCCGTACTCTACGAAATGCAGTGTCTATTCCCATTATAGCCAAACTCAGCCCCCATACCGGGGATTTAGGTCAGATTGCACAAATACTGGAGCCATATGTGGATGGTTTTGCCTGCATCAACAGTTTTGGCCCGACTCTGACAATTGATATCGAACGTGGTGAACCGCTTTTGGGGTCTCAATACGGATACGGATGGCTATCAGGTCCGGCAATAAAACCCCTTGCAGTTCGCTCGGTATTTGAGGTAGCCAGAGTAACGACCAAACCGGTCATTGGAATAGGGGGGGTCACACGAGGTGAAGATGTGATTGAATTCTTGATGGCAGGAGCCTCTCTGGTGGGAGTCTGTACTGCAGCAATATTGAAAGGCGCTGAAGTGTATGGCAAAATTGCCGCAGAAACCGCGCAGTGGCTTACTGCCCATGGTTATCAGAACATTGAAGAGGTAAAAGGGGTATACTTGAAAAAATATCGCGATGGACAACCGGTGGTCACCATCGTTGACCGGACAGCCTGGATTGATGAAAAACGGTGTAAAACCTGTAATCTTTGTGCCAGAGTCTGCCAGTTTGGGGCACTATCTGCCGCCCCCAAACAGATACCCTCAATAGAGAGTGCATACTGTACAGCTTGCGGCTTATGCGTTTCCGTTTGTTCTTTTGGTGCATTGGAACTGCGTCCCCGTCAGCCCGTGACTTATCCCGAATATGCTCATAGCTGACCGGTCTGGCAGACGGGGATGTCTCAGGGTGCGTTTCATTTTTCGGGCGACCGGAGCCGTCCACGAAATTTTGAAGAGGGATGAATGGACGGCGGAGATTTCGTGCATTCGAGTAATATTCGTGGACGGCAGGACATAGGGGCGACCAGCCGGTCGCCCGGCAGGTAGGACAACTGCTAGCAGTTGTCCTACAAAAACCCTGTCCCCAGTAGTAGACGGCCGGGTAGCGAAAATCCGTCCCCGGCTCTGCCGGGACAGACAAAAATTTGAAACACCCCCGGTAAGGAAGCTGACACTGCCTCAATTCCGTGCTATAATGGACACCGGACGGTCATCCCGCATCCAATCCCTATTCTGGAGCGCCCGGTATGTCCACACCCGAACAGCAGGCCCGTGAACAGATAGACCGCCAGCTCACCGCCTGCGGCTGGGTGGTGCAGGACCGCGCCGCCCTGAACCTCTACGCCAGCCGCGGCGTGGCCGTACGCGAGTTCCCCCTGGAAACGGGCTACGCCGATTACCTGCTCTTTGTGGACGGTCGGGCCGTGGGCGTGGTGGAGGCCAAAAAGGCCGGCACCACCCTCTCCGGCGTGGCCGAGCAAGCCGCCCGCTACACCACCGGCCTGCCGGAAAACATCCCCCACGTCACCCTGCCCCTGCCCTTCCAGTACGAATCCACCGGCCTGGAAACCTACTTCCGCGACAACCGCGACCCCCACCCCCGTTCCCGCCGCGTCTTTGCCTTCCACCGCCCGGAAACCCTGGCCGAATGGGCCGTCGGGGCGGGTTGGGTCGTAGGGGCGGGTCTGAGACCCGCCCCATGCGCATCAAGTTAAGAATAGCCTAAAAGGCTCTCTTTGGTTTAAAATAACGGCAAAAAACAAGGTATCAGAAGATGTGTAAGACAATAGCTCGTCAAATTGTTCATACAATTAAAACAGTTTTGAAAAAAAGCTGATGTTTTAGCCAAAGAAACCGGGTTTATCAAACGTCAAAAGAAGCTAACCGGCAGTATTTTTTCCCAGATACTGGTATGGGGAGGTCTGGATAAACCGGAACTGAGCTACACCGATATGAGCCACCATGCCGCATTGCAGGGAGTATCGATTACTGCGCAAGGGTTGGAACAACGCTTCACTCCGGAAGCGGCCGAATTTATGAAAATCCTCCTGGACGAAGTGGTTAATCAAACCATTACCACGGTCACACCGAGGGCGATACCGGTTTTGCAACGGTTCAACGGGGTGTATCTTCGGGACAGCACGGTGATTCGTTTGCCCGATGAACTGCAGGCTATCTGGCCGGGCTGTGGTGGTAGTGCTGGCGGTACCGCGGCATTGAAGGCCCAAATTCGGTTGAATTATACTACCGGTCAGTTGGACGGGCCGGTTTTGCAAGCTGGTCGAGAACATGACCGCCGTACGCCTTATGGGCCGAGTGATGAGCCGGCGGGCAGTCTGTCTCTGTCCGACCTGGGGTATTTTAGTCTGGATGAATTGGGGCAGCGGGATGCGGCGGGTACATATTTTATCACTCGCTACAAGCACGGGACCAGGCTGTATACCCCAGAGGGAGAGCCGTTGGACCTGTTGGCCTGGTTGAACGGGCAGAATGAACCGGTCCTGGAGCGGCAGGTTTTGGTGGGGGAAAAACATCGTCTCCCGCTTCGTTTGATTGTCTTTCGGGTACCTCAGGAAATCGCCGACCAACGCCGCCGACGCTTGCGAGAGTATGCCCGCAAAAAGGGGGTCTGTCCGAGAAAGGAAACTTTGGCCTTGGCCGAGTGGACAATTTTGCTGACCAATGTTCCGGAAACAATGCTCAACCGCGAAGAAGCTTTGGATATTATGGGCGTGCGGTGGCAGGTGGAGATATTGTTTCGGGTATGGAAAAGTCACGCCCTGGTAGACGAGTGGCGCAGTCAAAATCCGTGGCGGATTCTGTGCGAACTGTATGCCAAATTCATCGGACAGATAATCACCCATTGGCTCTTGTTGCTGGGTTGGCATCGCTTTGTCGACCTTAGTTTGTGGAAAGCGGCCAAGATGGTGCAAAAATTGGTCCTTCCTCTGGCCCTGGCTATGCAACGAAGCGAAGAAGAAATGGAACAGATAATCGCTTTGCTGGAGCAATGTTTCCCTGCCTGTCGTCAGAATAAACGGCGAGAAGACCCGGCCACCTTTCAACGCCTCCAGGCCTTAGCCGAGAGCTTATCTTGATGCCTATGGGGCACAGCGCCGCTGTGCCCATGCGCATCAAGTTAAGAATAGCCTAAAAGGCTCTCTTTGGTTTAAAATAACGGCAAAAAACAAGGTATCAGAAGATGTGTAAGAC
>RFJV01000213.1 GCA_003694775.1 Chloroflexota bacterium
CGGCTGGAACCAGTCCGACCAATTGGGCCATGTAGAAGTGCTCCTGCTGGATGACGACGCTTCCCCGGACATTTACCAGGGTCTGGAAAACCGCATCTTTACCCCTAAAGACCGTCCGGCCCTCCAGAAGCTGTTCACCGAAGAAACACCCATCTACTTCCATCTTGATGATGAATGGATTGGCCCCGCCGAACGGCAGGACATGGCCCGCTTCCACTGCTACACCCGTTTGCTGGCCCCTATGCGCAGTAAAAACGAAATCATCGGCTGGGTTGAGCTGTGGGACACCCGCCAGAAGCGGCTCTTTTCTCCCAATGAACTCCGCCTGATACGCATCCTGGCAAACCAGGCCGCCGTAGCCCTGGAAAACGCCCGCTACCTGCAAAGACTGCACCACACCCTGGAAGAAACCACCGCCCTCAACGAAGTGGCCCGTGCCCTGGCCTCTGCCCAGGACACCCAATCCATCATCAGCACGGTTCTGCGAGAGTACCTGCAGGTGCTCAGACTCCGGCAGGGATACGTCATCCTGTTCGACTTTAACCGCAAGAAAGGCATCATCAACACTCTGCTGGAAGACCCCACCACCGCCAATACTGCCGCACCCCGCGGCGAGGGGTTCCAAATCGACCTGCGCAACAATCCCATCTTTACCCGCCTGATGCAGACCCGCCGGCCCATCGTCATCGACAATGTGCGCGACCCCGCCTGGAAAGCCCCTGCCCCCTTGCCGCCCGGCGCCGACCCGACCGGCGGCTGGGCCGGGCCGAATACCCGCGCCCTGCTCATCGTCCCTATCCAGATTCTGAGCGACATCCAGGGCGCTATCGTGGTTGAACAGACCCAGCCCCACCGCACTTTTGAGCGTTCGGCGATTACCCTGGGACAGGCCATGGCCGACCAGCTCAGCATTGCCCTGCAGAAAACCCACCTTTACGAGATGGAGCACCTGCGCCGCCAGCAGGCAGAAACTCTGCGCGAAGTCTCTTTTATCGTTGGCTCCAGCCTGCACCTGAACGAAGTGCTGGAGCATATTCTCGACCAGTTGGGCCGGGTTATCAAGTACGACAGCGCCGCCATCCACCTGGTCGAAGGCCGGTACCGCCGCATCATTGCCGGGCGCGGCTTCCCCATCCCGGAACAGGTCATCGGAATGACCTTTCCCAACAAGCTGGACGAAAGCGAACCTGGCTCCATTGCCATCCACACCCGCCAGCCGCTGGTCATTGGCGATGTACAGACCCTCTACCCCCAGTTTGCAGACGACCCCCACCGCCACATTCATTCCTGGATGGGCATTCCCCTGATTGCCCGCGACAAGGTTATCGGCCTGATTAGCATCGACCGCCGTGAACCCAACGCCTACGACGAAAACGATGTCAACCTGGCCCTGGCTTTTGCCAATCAGGTTGCCATCGCTCTGGAAAACGCCCGCCTGTACGAGCTGGAAGTCCGCCAGTGGGAGCGGGAGCTGGAAATTGCCCGCAACATCCAGCAATCTATGCTCCCCCAAATTGTTCCCCAGATTCCCGGCCTGGAAGTGACCGGGCGCATCCTGCCGGCCCGCCAGATTGGCGGCGACTTTTTTCACTTCTTTCCCCTCAAAGAAAACCGCTTTGGCCTGGCCATTGGCGATGTCAGCGGCAAGGGTATCCCCGCCGCGCTCTTTATGTCCGTCGCCATGACCGCCATCGACGCCCAGATTGGCGACAGCCCCGGCCCCGGACAGCTTCTGCACCGTCTCCAGCGCACCCTCTTCAACCGCCTGCGAGAAAACAAAATGAACATCGGCATTCAGGTCGCCGTGTTCGACCCGCCGTCCGCCGGCGCCCGCCGGATGACCCTGGCCAGCGCGGGGATGATTTCTCCGGTGCTGGTCAGCCAAAACACCTGCCGGTATTTGCCGGTCAGCGGCCTGCCGCTGGGCAGTCCCCTGCCCGGCCTCGCTTTCAACGAGAGTACAATTTCCCTCGCCCCCGGCAGTATCATCATCTTCGCCAGCGACGGCATTGTGGAAGCCCGCAACGAAGCCGGCGACCTGTTCGGCTTCAACCGGCTGGAGGCCACCATCCGGGATATTTCCCCCAGCCGCAACGTCGAAACTATCGCCGAACACATCATCAGTTCGGCCCAGACCTTCACCGGCAAGGCCGAACAAAGCGACGATATGACCGTTGTTGTGGCCCGCGTACTCCCCACCCCACCCGCCGGATAAATTGCCTCTTTGCCCCACCATCACTACAATAGAACGAAATTTTCAACCTTTGTACGGTCCAAACCTTTTCACCATGCAGCATCCCGCCCAACGTACCCATATCTTGCTCCCGGCCCTGCTTGCCGTCCTGTTCGTTTTTCTCGGCCTGGGGTATGACCTGCTGACCCCCGTCTTTGAAAATTCCGACGAAACCCTCCACTACCCCTACGTCAAGCACGTGGCAGATGGGTATGGCCTGCCCATCGCCGAACCGGGCCGGCTGTGGAACCAGGAAGGGACCCAGCCGCCGCTTTACTACGCCCTTGCCGCCGCGGCCACCTTCTGGCTCAACACCGACAACCTGCCCGACCTGCTCCAGCGCAACCCCCACTGGCTGTTCACCGAAGTCCGCAGTCTGCTCAACGACAACCAGAACCTGGTGCTTCACGGCCCCATGGACGCCTGGCCTTACACCCGCGCCGCGCTGGCGGTGCACATCGGGCGCTGGGTCAGCCTGCTGTTCGGCCTGCTGACCGTCCTGCTGACCTGGCGGCTGGCCCGCATCCTCTTTCCGGACGACCTGCCCCTGGCCGCCACCGCCACCGCGCTGGTCGCCCTGACCCCCCAGTTTCTGCGCGTCTCGGCCACCGTCAGCAACGACAGCCTTTCTGCCGCCCTGACCACCCTGGCCGTCCTGCTGGCCTACCGGTTTACCGCCCCGGAACGGCAGGCCAGCGGCCCGGAATCCCTGTGGCCGCCCTTCATCCTCGGACTGGTGGCCGGGCTGGCCGTTCTGACCAAGCTGAGCAGTCTGTCGACTGTGGTGCTGGTCGCCTTCATTGTCTTCTGGCGGCGGTACTTCCTGGCCGAAATTCACGACGCGCCCGGCCAGAAACTGCTCCGCTGGTGGGCGGTTATCGGCCTTACGGTTCTGCTGGTCACCGGCTGGTGGTTTTTCCGCAACTACCGGCTCTACGGCGAGTGGCTGGCCACCGACATCCACCTCAACCTGGCCGGACGGGCCAACATCAGCCTGGGGCA